>NZ_JAPKFM010000030.1:0-70621 GCF_026262595.1 Gordonia aquimaris
CCGCCGAACACGCAACCGGAACCCGATGGCACGTTCACGTTGCCGGCGCATCTGCCGTCGGATCCGTATCGCCGTCGGCGGCGTTGGATACCTTCATCCGGCTGCGCGATGGCTATTGCACCGAACCGGGATGTCTGACCTCGGCGTGGCGTGGGGATCTCGACTATGTCGATGAGTACGACCACGCGTGTCCGCACAGAGGTGGGCAGACCACTGAGGTGGGGTTGAACGCGAAATGTCGTCCCGGACACTTGCTGAAGACCTTCGGCGATTGGGTCGATGATCAATGGCGCGACGATGACGGGCGGGTGGTCACCGAATACATCACCCCCGAAGGCCTGGTGTTGCCCGGCGAAGCCGAAACCCAGGAAGACTTGTTCCCCGGACTGCGCAGGATCCGGTTCACCGCACCCGCCCAGGCCCCACCCCCGCGCACCGGCAGCACGATCGAACGCAGCACCCGCGTCAACACACGGGTGACGAACAAACACGCCCGCAGACGCGCCGAACGCGCCCGCAACCGCAAACGCGTCACCGACGCCGGCCCACCACCGTTCTAACGCCGATCTCCGGTAGCGGCTTGCCGCGCGTCGTCGATCTCATCGGGTCGGCCATTTATCATGGGCCCATGACGGCGGATGTCGGCACCATGTTGCGCCAGTGGCGATCACAGCGATCGATGAGTCAACTCGACCTCGCCTACGAGGTGGGTGTGTCACCCAAACACCTGAGTTTCGTCGAGACAGGCAAGTCGATACCCAGCCCGAACCTCATCGAGGCATTGTCGGTGCGTCTGGACATTCCGTTGCGCGAGCGCAATGCGCTCCTCCTCGCCGCTGGTCACGCGCCGAGATATTCTGAACAATCGCTCGATGCCGCGTCGATGGATCGGGTACGGACATCGGTGCAGCGGGTTCTCGACGCGCACAATCCGTTTCCTGGGCTGGCACTTGACCGTGCTTGGAATGTTGTGCTGGCCAACGAATCTGCGCGGTCGCTGGCCGCGATGTTGCCGCCCCATCTCACCGGTCCGCCGTTCAACCTCTTCCGGGCGTCGCTGCACCCAGACGGGTTCGCGAAGATCACCGTCGACTTCGACATCTGGGCCTCGTACCTGCTGACGACGCTGCGCCGGCTCGTCAGCATCACCGGCGATCCGCGTCTGGTCGACCTTGAGCGTGAGGTGACCGGTTACCCGACCGTGGACGACCTGGAACGGCGTAGCCCACGCACCGCGGAGCGGGATCCGGGCCTGCTGGTGCCATTCGCGATCCGGTCTGGTGAGAACGTGTTGTCTTTCTTCACGACGCTGACCACGTTCGGTTCACCCCGAGACATCACGCTCGAGGAGATGACGATCGAGCTGTTCTATCCCGCCGATGACACCACCGAGCGCGCCTTCGCGCGCTGATGGACCTACATTCTCGGATCTCAACCGCCTGCCGACGTGCGCGGGGCGTACCGCAGAAGAGCCGCAATCCCGTCCTTCGGCGCAAGGCGTTCATCCAGACTGACCAGGTCCGAATGGGTGCACACCGCGACCATCGGCAGTGCTTCATCCGCTCGTACCACGTCGTTCGGAGGGGCACCCAGCTCGGACAGGTTCTCGGGTGAGGGCGCCACCATCATCAGGTCCTCTCCGACGACCACCGTGGCATCGTCGATGTCGCCGATCAGCAGAGTCTGAACCTCGCCGGCGCGTAGCGCACCGCACACGGCTGTCAGGCCCTCGACTGCCAGACCCGAGGACCGCCCCTGTTCGGCGCGAAAGCGATCGGTGACTTCGGCGAGGACTCGGTTGTGCCGTCGCAACCACTCTGCGTCGACGGCGCCGGAGATCTCGCTGTCGGCAACGCTACCGCGCGCTCCGAGGCCGAGATTGACCACGACGTCCTCGATGCGTTGCGGCAATTGCGCGGTCAGATCGCTGACCGACCGCGATTCACCGACCACGAAGAGCACGTCCGGTCGTTCTCGATCGACAAGGGAGGTGAGCCGGTCGACGACGTCACGGATATTCTGGCGTGCCTGCTCTTCGGCGCGTGGCTGCGGGTCACCGTATCCTGGGGTTTCTGCGCCGGTTGCCTTGTGCACCGGATGGCCCTCGCCGGCGACGGTTTCGGAGTAGGCGACATCATCGCCGTGGACAATCTGGATGTCGGCGCCGCGGTGATCAACCACAGCGATCATATGAGAGCCGACGTCGCGGGCATGGGTCACCAGCGGAACCAGAAAGGGCAATGTCGAGTACCGCGCGACAGATGCGGTAGGCGGACGGATGAGCTGCTGGTCCAGGACTACCCGCTCCGCGGTGGCCACCAACCCGCGACCACTGACGCCAACCGGACGCTCGCCGTCCAACAGGGCGGTCTGAATGTGGTCCAATGCAGCTGTCGGGGCGCCGTCTGATTCCAGCTGCTCGCGAAGGCTGCGCCACCGCAATTCCATACTGTGCGTGGCATTCTCGGTATTGTGCGAGTCATCCACATAGACAGAGACGAACGGCCCCGAATCGGTCGGCAGCTCCCGGAACAGGTCGGTGTGCATGCGTATCTCCTTCGATCGCGTTGTCCTGGTTGCCGGGTTGCCACATGTCTGTTCGCCAAAACATGAGCGAGCCGATGCCCCGGGCGCCGGCATGCGGTTTCGGGTGGGGTTGTGCGGGTACCCCAACTGCATGACCGAAGATCCCTCTGCAACGCCGATGGAGCCGGCCCGTGATCGCGGAACGGAAGTCGATCAGAGTCGGCAACGGCGCGACGTCGAGAAGCGTTGGGACGACCCGAGCGCGCTCCGTCGGGCCGCGCTGTACGTGGTCGGTGTCGTCGGGGTGGCCGCGATGGGCGTCGTGGCATTCATGAGCACGGGACGAGACAACCTGGTGTGGGCGGTCGTTGGGCCGGCGGTGCTCGGGCTCGGCGGACTCGCCGCGCTCGTCATCGCCTATCGCGTGTACCGCGGCGGCGGCACCTGGCCTATCTGGCACGGTGCCGCATGGTTCCTGCTGGCATTGATGCTGCTCGCTCTCGGGTTCCCGATGCTCGCGATCGAATAGAACGTGCCTACGGCTGTCGCGAATGAAGGCTTACGCAATGCGATGATGCTGACGTGACCGACCGACCGACGACCTCAGCATCGACCCCTGCCGCGGGTGGCTCAACCTTCTCTGCTTCGTCCCTGTCCGGCCCGGCCGCCGTGCTCTGGGACATGGACGGGACGCTCCTCGACTCCGAACCGCTGTGGGACGTGGCCATGGCCGACCTCGCGCTACGGCACGGGATCACGATGAGCCCGGCGCTACGCGAGTCCACCCTGGGCAACGCACTTCCCGATGCGCTGAGCAAAGTGTACGCCGCAGCGAGAATCCCCGCCGCCGAACAGGACCGTGCCGGCGATGAACGGTGGTTGCTCGACCACGTCGCCGCGATGTTCGACAAGGGGTTGCCGTGGCGTCCGGGCGCCGACGCCGCCCTCGAGCTGGTCCGATCGGCGGGCCTGCCCATGGTGTTGGTCACCAACACGGTGCGGGAGCTGACCGATGTGGCACTCGAGACACTCGACGCCACGCGCTTCGTCGCGACCGTGTGTGGCGACGAAGTGGCCCTCGGCAAGCCCCATCCCGACCCGTACCTACGCGCGGCGTCACTCGTGGGCCTGCGGCCCGACCAGTGTCTGGCCGTCGAGGATTCGCCCGCGGGAACCGCGGCGGCGACCGCAGCGGGCTGCCCGACCCTGGTGATCCCGTCGGCGGCCCGGGTGCCTCAGGGCAGTCTGCGCAGCTTTCGGCGCTCGCTGGTCGGCCTGACGATCGCCGACGTCGTCGATGCATGGACCGGGCAACACCCCGGCCATCTTCCAGCCGGGCGTGACATGCAAAGATGAGGGACCGTGAAGACTTTCGAGGAGCTGTTCGCCGAGCTGAGCGACAAGGCACAGACTCGTCCCCCCGGTAGCGGGACGGTCGCCGCCCTCGACTCCGGAGTTCACACACTGGGCAAGAAGATCATCGAGGAGGCCGGCGAGGTCTGGCTCGCCGCCGAACACGAATCCGACGAGTCGCTCGCCGAGGAGATTTCTCAGCTCGTCTACTGGCTGCAGGTGATGATGATCAAGCGGGGTCTGACGCCGGCCGACGTGTACCGACATCTGTGACCGGGCGCCCCGGACACCGACATCGTCAGACACAGATCGACACCTCGACCACAGACCCCCACCTAATCCAGAAGGAACCCGACATGCTGCGTGTGGCCGTGCCCAACAAGGGGGCACTCTCCGAGTCTGCGGCCGCCGTCCTCGCCGAGGCCGGCTACCGGAAACGTACTGACGCCAAGGACCTCACAGTCCTCGACAACAACAACGACGTCGAGTTCTTCTTCCTGCGCCCGAAAGACATCGCCATCTACGTCGGCGCCGGCACGCTCGATCTGGGCATCACCGGCCGCGACCTGGCGCGGGACTCGGGGGCGTCGGTCGACGAACAACTCTCGATGGGCTTCGGCTCATCGACCTTCCGTTACGCAGCCCCCGCGGCGGAGAGCTGGTCGGTCGAGTCGTTGGCGGGCAAGCGCATCGCCACGTCGTACCCAAATCTCGTGGCAGATGATCTCGCCGGTCGCGGGGTCGAGGCCACCATCATCCGCCTCGACGGCGCCGTCGAGATCTCCATCCAGCTCGGTGTCGCGGATGCGATCGCCGACGTGGTGGGTTCCGGGCGGACGCTGCGTGCGCACGGGCTGGCTGCCTTTGGCGAGTCGCTGTGCGACTCGGAGGCCGTACTGATCTCACAGGCCGGGATCACGCAGACCAAGGCCGCGCGGCAGTTCGTCGCCCGCGTGCAGGGCGTGGTGTTCGGCCAGCAGTACGTGATGATCGACTACGACTGCCCGCGGACACTGCTTGCCGAGGCATCGAAACTGACACCTGGCCTGGAATCACCGACCGTCGCGCCGATGGCGGACCCCGATTGGGTCGCGGTACGGGCCATGGTGCCGCGTAAGATCCACCAGAGCCTGATGGACGAACTGTCCGAACTCGGTGCCAAGGCGATCCTCGCCACCGACATCCGGTCCTGCCGGTTTTGACGGTCCGGCACCGCGCCTCAGGCCATCCGATTCAGCAGGACGGTCTGAGCCGATCGGCCGATGAAGCCGTGGCGGTCGTGGAGGTCACCGAACGTCGCGCCGAAGCCGTCGGGCCCCTGCACCATGTCGGCGTCGATGCCGACCCACGGGCCCGACGGGATGCGGGTGAGGTGGACGGTGGTGTCGGTGTTCATCCACGTCCACTGATCGGTGCGTAGCCGGGTGCCCAGACCGTTGGCGATGTCGATGACGGTGAACATCGATTCGAGGTCGGAGATCTCCTCGCCACCCACCAGAGCGATCGCCGGCCGGACCCACACCGCCGGGGTGTCGCCGGTGCGGCCCGGTGCCGTCGCCGACTCGATCGAGCCAATGAAACCAATTGTGCCCCAGTCCACTCCGAGATCAGAATTCTCGGTGACGCCATGCACCGGGGTCAGGTCGTCGGGGGTCGGCGTCAACGCCTCGGGGGCTTCGGCGATGTCGGCGGTGTCTGCGGTGCGCAGCCGCCAGCCCACCGATCGAGCCGCGAGGCGAAACGAGCCATCAGCCTGCTGCACCTCGAGATCGGTGCCGACCAGGCTGATCTGGCGGCCGGGCCGGATCACCTCCGCGCGGATCCGATTCACACCCAGTCCGATCGGCCCGAGGATCTCGGTGGTGACGCGGGTGAACTGCTGGCCCGGCTGGGCATCGCAGCGCAGCAGGGAGCGCATCATCAGACCCGACGGTGGCCCGCCGTGTTGCATCGTCGACGCCCACACGCTCTGGGTGGCCTCGGTGGGTTGGAAGTATTCGTGGCCGGTGTTGCCGGCAGAGGCCGGCGGATCGATCGGCACGTAGTAGCAGGACTCCACGACAATCACAGTATGCCTACCGTCATAACCGACGCGGTCGGGGGTCGGGCTGCGTGACCTCAGCTGGTCATCCGGTGAAGCCCGGCGGCGGCCCCGGATACGGGGGGATCTCCCCGCCGAACTCCGGACAGCGGTGCTGGTGCTCGCACATGCGACACTGCCGGGAGCGGTGCGGGCGGAAGTCGCCGGTGGCGACCGCGGCGCGGATTGCCGTCCAGATGGCCTTGAGCGTGCGGGCGAAACGTTCCAATTCTTCGCGGTCGGGTGTGTAGCTGAGCTGTTGACCATCGGACAGGTACATCAGCTGCAACCGCGCCGGGACCACGCCGCGGATACGCAGCACGGCCAGCGCGTAGAACTTCATCTGAAACAGCGCCTTGGCCTCATAGGCCTCGCCAGGGGATCGGCCGGTCTTGTAGTCGACCACCCGTATCTCGCCGGTCGGCGCGACATCGATCCGATCGATGAAACCCCGCATCGCCACGTCGTCGGCGGTGATCTCGACGTGCTCCTCGCAGGCGTCCGCCTCGAAGGCGGTCGGATTCTCCATCGTGTAATAGGTCGCGATCAACTTCTGCGCATCGGCGACGAATCGGTCGGTGCCGCTTTCACCGATGATCTCCGCCAGCAGGGGATCGGCCTCACACAACGCCGCCCAGGCGCCTTCGACCAGCAGATCCGCCGACTCTTGGGTGCGCAGCTCAGCCGGCATGTCGAAGAGGTTCTCGAGCGCGGCGTGCACCACCGTGCCGCGGGTCTGAGCTGGGGTGGGGGTCTCCGGGAACCGGTCGATGGCGCGATATCGGTACAACAGCGGACACTGCTTGAAGTCGGCAGCGCGTGATGGGGACAACGCCAACGGTCGGCGCACCACGCTCGACCCGGGTGTTGCGGTGTCGTCGCCGGTCTGCTGAGGCGACCCAGCGTCCATCGTCATACTCACATTTGGCAGGGTAGGTCGCGACAGTGACAGGTTCGCGAAACGACACCCGTGCGACCAGCCGGAAGGACTCCAGCCCGATGCCGACGACCGGCCCCTTCGCCGTGGGTGACCGCGTGCAATTGACCGACGCCAAAGGTCGCAAGTTCACCGTTCACCTGGAGGAGGGCAAGCTCTTCCACACCCATCGGGGAGCCATCGCCCACGACGATCTGATCGGAGCGCCCGAGGGCAGCATCGTCGCAGCCACCAGCGGCACGCAGTATCTGGCGCTGCGGCCGCTGCTGGTGGACTACGTGCTGTCGATGCCGCGAGGGGCGCAGGTCATCTATCCGAAGGACGCCGCTCAGATCGTCACCGAAGGCGACATCTTCCCGGGCGCCCGCGTCCTCGAAGCAGGCGCCGGCTCCGGTGCGCTGACGTGCTCGCTGCTGAGAGCGGTCGGAGATCGGGGCACGGTCACGTCCTACGAGATACGCGCAGACCACGCCGAACACGCGATCCGCAATGTCGAGACCTTCTTCGGTGGCCGGCCCGGCAACTGGGAGATCGTGATCGACGACCTGGCCACGTTGGACGCCGATGCAGTGGCCCCCGACCAGCGATTCGACCGCGTGATCCTCGACATGCTGGCGCCCTGGGAACCCCTGGACGTGGTGCGTCGGGCGATAAAACCAGGCGGGGTCGTGGTGATTTATGTGGCGACTGTCACACAGTTGTCCCGCGTGATGGAAGCACTGCGTGACCAGGAGTGTTGGACCGAGCCGCGAGCCTGGGAATCGATGGTCCGGGACTGGAGCGCAGTGGGTCTCGCCGTGCGGCCGGAACACAAAATGCAGGGCCACACGGCATTTCTGATCACCACGCGCCGCCTCGCCGACGGCGTCACGACCCTGCGTCCACAACGTCGTCCCACGCGCGGATGACGACATCTCGCCGCTGATCCGACCCTGCCGGAAGACTCGGCGAAACGTCGCGAATACGTTGCGAAGACGTAGATTTAACACGTCGTCAACACCGAGTGTTGCGCGGTGCAGGGCGATTTCCGGTTCACACCGGTAGCGTGGGGTTACGGCGCAAACACTCCATGAAGACACCATGAGAGAAGTGTTTGCCGGGGAGAGGAGTCAGCAATGACCGAATCTGACCGCCAGGGCGCCAGCGGCGCCGACCACCTCGGGTTCTCGGGTGCGCGAGACCACGGACCCGAACAGGACGGCACCGGCCAGATGCCCGAGGATAACTTCGTCCCTGCCTACACGGCCCCTCTGGCCCGTCCGGAATCGCTGCGCGGCGGCGCACGCCCCGGCACCGGCCGCCCTGCTGATGTGACCGAACTCCAGGAGCGGGTCGATAACCTGACCACCCGGAATGCGAAACTGCTCGACACGCTCAAGGAGGCGCGCCAGCAGTTGGTCGCGCTGCGCGAAGAGGTAGACCGGCTCGGCCAGCCGCCGAGCGGGTACGGCGTACTCCTCGAGATCTATCCCGACAGTACCGTCGACGTGTTCACCTCCGGCCGCAAGATGCGCCTGACGTGTTCGCCGAACATCGAGGTCGAGACCCTGCACAAGGGTCAGACTCTTCGTCTCAACGAGGCCTTGACGATCGTCGAGGCCTGCGAGTTCGACTCCGTCGGCGAGATCAGCACGCTGCGCGAGGTCCTCGGCGACGGCCGCCGCGCGCTCGTGGTCGGACATGCCGACGAAGAACGAGTGGTATGGCTGGCCGAACCCCTCCTCGGCGAGGTCGACGGCGAGGACGGCAAGAAACGCACGTTGCGACCCGGTGATTCTCTGCTCATCGACACCAAGGCCGGGTTCGCCTTCGAACGGGTACCCAAGGCTGAGGTCGAGGACCTCGTGCTCGAAGAGGTGCCCGACGTCGGCTACGAGGACATCGGCGGCCTTGGCCGTCAAATCGAGCAGATCCGCGACGCCGTGGAGCTCCCGTTCCTACACAAGGACCTGTTCCGCGACTACGCGCTGCGTCCTCCCAAGGGTGTCCTGCTCTACGGTCCGCCCGGATGCGGCAAGACGCTCATCGCCAAGGCGGTGGCCAACTCGCTGGCAAAAAAGATCGCACAGGTGCGCGGCGACGACGCCAAGGAGGCAAAGTCCTACTTCCTCAACATCAAGGGCCCCGAGCTGCTCAACAAGTTCGTCGGTGAGACCGAGCGACACATCCGCCTGATCTTCCAGCGTGCGCGGGAGAAGGCGTCTGAGGGCACCCCGGTGATCGTGTTCTTCGACGAGATGGACTCGATTTTCCGTACCCGCGGTTCGGGCGTGTCGTCCGACGTGGAGACAACCGTCGTCCCGCAGCTGCTCAGCGAGATCGACGGCGTCGAGGGACTCGAGAACGTCATCGTGATCGGTGCGTCCAACCGTGAGGACATGATCGACCCGGCCATCCTGCGTCCGGGCCGTCTCGACGTGAAGATCAAGATCGAACGTCCCGACGCGGAATCGGCGATGGACATCTTCTCGAAGTACCTCACCGAGCAATTGCCGGTGCACGCTGACGACCTCAACGAGTTCGGCGGCGACCGGACGGCATGCGTCAACGCGATGATCGAGAAGGTCGTCGAGCGGATGTACGCCGAAAGCGACGACAATCGGTTCTTGGAGGTCACCTACGCCAACGGCGACAAGGAGATCATGTACTTCAAGGACTTCAACTCCGGTGCGATGATCCAGAATGTCGTCGACCGGTCCAAGAAGTACGCGATCAAGTCGCAGCTCGACACCGGTGCGCCGGGTCTACGGGTGCAGCACCTGTTCGATTCGATCCTCGACGAGTTCGCCGAGAACGAGGATCTGCCGAACACCACCAACCCCGACGATTGGGCACGGATCTCGGGCAAGAAGGGGGAGCGGATCGTCTACATCCGTACCCTGGTCACCGGCAAGAGCGCGGGTGCCAGCCGCGCCATCGACACCGAGACCAACACCGGGCAGTACCTGTAGGTCACGGGCTCCTCAGAAATCGGGGCGGTCGCACCACTGGTGTGACCGCCCCGACCTCTGAGGTCCGTAGGCGGGTCAAGCAGGCTCGGGCAGCGAGCCGGAGCCGCTCCCCGGACCCACGTCCTCGGCCGTGCCCACGGGATAGCGCACCAACCCAAGTTCGGCATCGTCGGAAAGCTGCGGGTGGCGCGGGAGAACCCGTGCGGTATAGCCGTGGCGACCAGAACGCGTGGGCACCACGGTGGCCCGGAACAGCGTCCGGCCGGAGGGATCGGTCTCCGATGTCGGTGACATCTCCACCACCTCGGGGTCGATGATCTCGCCGTTGCCGTCGACCCGTCCGACCAGTGCCTGCACACACACCCGCTGCGGACTCAACTCGCCCAGCGCGACGTGTGCGGTGAAGGTGAGGTTGACCCGTTGCGGGCCGTCGGCGTCGAGCGAGTCCCCCGCACCGGATTCGTCGATGCCGGCGATCTGCACCGCAGGCCACGAGCGCTCGAGTTGGTGGCGATATTCGGCGAGATCGCGGGCCGGTGCGAAGTCATCGGCGCAGATGGATGCGAGTTGGTCGGCGGCCGGCACATAGAGTGCGGCGGTGTAGTCCCGGACCATCCGTCCGGCCTGCACCTGCGGGCCCAGCCGGGTGAGCGTGTGACGCACCATCTGGACCCATCGTTCGGGCACCCCACTCGCCGAGCGGTTGTAGAACAGCGGGATGACCGTCGCCTCGAGCAGTGTGTAGAGGGCCTCGGCCTCCAGGTCGTCGCGACGGTGATCGTCGGCAACACCCTCGGCCGACGGAATCGCCCAGCCGTTCTCCCCGTCGGCCATCTCATCCCACCAGCCGTCGAGGATCGACAGGTTCAACCCGCCGTTCATCGCCGATTTCATGCCGGATGTTCCGCACGCCTCCATCGGACGCACCGGATTGTTGAGCCACACGTCGCAACCGGCGTAGATGTCGCGGGCCATCGAAATGTCGTAGTCCGGCAGGAAAACGATGTGCGTGCGCAATTCGGGATCCTCGGTGAACCGCACGACCTGCTGGATCAGTGCCTTGCCGCCGTCGTCGGCCGGGTGTGCCTTTCCCGCGATGACGAGCTGGACCGGACGCTGCGGATCGGTCAGGATGCGGCGCATACGCTCGGGATCACGCAACATCAGCGTCAGGCGTTTGTAGGTGGCCGCGCGCCGAGCGAAACCGATCGTGAGTGCGTCGGTGTCGAAGAGTTCGGCCGTCCACCCGAGTTCGGCCTCGGTGAATCCGCGGCCTCGGGCGCTGTCGTGGGCGCGGCGTCGGACCTCCTCGACCAGACGCGTGCGCAACTCCGATCGCACCTGCCAGATGTTCTCGGGCGACATCGCCGCGATGGCCGCGGCCTGCCCGGCCTCGTCGTCGACCGCCAGATCGAGCCATGTCCGCGCCGTCCAGGTCGGTCCGTGCACACCGTTGGTGACCGAGCCGATCGGCACCTCGTCCGCGTCGAATCCCGGCCACAGGTCGGCGAACATCTCGCGACTGACCGCACCGTGCAACCGAGACACACCATTGCTGCGTTGGCCGAGTCGAAAACCCATGTGCGCCATGTTGAACACACCGGGGTCGGCCTCGTCGCCCAGATCGAGGACGGTGGCGACCGGCAGGCCGGGCAGCAGCCGCGACATCCCCGCGTCGTCGGCATCGAGGTAGTAGCGCACCATGTCGCGTGGGAAGCGGTCGATTCCGGCGGGCACCGGGGTGTGGGTGGTGAAGACGTTCGACGCCCGCACCACCGCCTCGGCGGTGTCGAAGTCCAGCGCTTCGGTCCCGGGGCGGCCGACCATTTCGCGGATGCGCTCCACACCCAAAAAGCCCGCATGGCCCTCGTTCATGTGGAACACGGCCGGCTCGGCCCGACCGGTGACGCGGACATACTCCCGCACGGCCCGAACACCACCGATGCCGAGCAGGATCTCCTGCTTGATCCGATGGTCCTGATCGCCACCGTAGAGGCGGTCGGTGATGCCGCGCAGTTCCTCGTCGTTGTCCGGTAGGTCGGAGTCGAGCAACAGCAGCGGGATCCGGCCCACGGTGGCGACCCAGATCCGGGCGGACAACTGCCGGCCACCCGGCATTGAGATCGTCACTATCACGGTCTCACCGGCATCGGTGAGCAGCTCCAATGGCAGTGAGGTCGGATCGTTGACCGGATACCGTTCGACCTGCCAGCCGTCATGGGACAGACTCTGGTGGAAGTACCCGGAGCGATAGAACAGACCGACCCCGGTCAGCGGTAAACCCAGGTCCGAGGCTGCTTTGAGGTGATCGCCGGCGAGGATGCCGAGGCCGCCGGAGTAGATCGGTAGTACCTCGGAGATGCCGAACTCCATCGAGAAGTAGGCGATCCCGGTCGCGGCCAGGTGCGCCGAGCCCAGTTCGTCGGTGGTGTCGCCGAACCATCGCGACCCGGCCAGATAGCTCTCGAGATCGTTGCGGACGGCGGTCAGGCGTTCCCGGAAGGCGGGGTCGGCGGCGAGCGCGGCGAATCGCTCCGGCTCGACATCTGCGAGTAGTCGCAGCGGGTCGCCGGTGGCGTCCCACAATGCTGGGTCGATGGTGGCGAACAGATCCTGGGTGGGTGCATGCCACACCCAGCGCAGATTGTGCGCCAGCACGGTGAGGTGGGTGAGTTCGGTGGGCAGCGGCACCCGAACGGTGAACCGGCGGAAGGCTTTCACCCCAGTAGACGCTACCCAGAGCAGGACGACGCTGCGACCGCTCACAGATGAACATCTAGGCTCGTAGCATGCAGCGAATCATCGGCACCGAGGTCGAGTACGGGATCTCCGCGCCCGGGGACCCGACCGCGAACCCGATCATGACGTCCACCCAGGCCGTGCTGGCCTATGCCGCGGCCGCGGGCGTGCCCCGCGCCAAGCGCACCCGATGGGATTACGAGGTGGAGTCGCCGCTGCGTGATGCCCGCGGGTTCGACCTCGGTCGCGGCAGCGGACCGGCGCCGATCATCGACGCCGACGAGATCGGCGCGGCGAACATGATCCTCACCAACGGCGCACGGCTCTACGTCGACCACGCTCACCCGGAGTACTCGGCACCAGAGGTGACCGATCCGATGGATGCGGTGATCTGGGACAAGGCCGGTGAGCGGGTCATGGAGGCGGCCGCACGCCATGTGGCGAGTGTGCCGGGTGCGCCACGCCTACAGCTCTACAAGAACAACATCGACGGCAAGGGCGCATCCTACGGGACCCACGAGAATTATCTGATGAACCGGGAGACGCCGTTCACCGCCGTCATCGCCGGACTGACGACATTCTTCGCCTCCCGGCAGATCATCTGCGGAGCCGGCCGCGTCGGCATCGGACAATCCGGCGATGAGGCGGGCTATCAGTTGTCGCAACGGTCGGACTACATCGAGGTCGAGGTCGGCCTGGAGACCACCCTCAAGCGCGGGATCATCAACACCCGCGACGAACCGCACGCCGATCCCGAACGCTACCGTCGGCTGCACGTCATCATCGGTGATGCGAACCTCGCAGAGACCGCGACCTACCTGAAGGTGGGAACCACCGCACTCGTCCTCGACCTCATCGAGGCCGGCGTCGACTTCTCCGACATCGAACTCGCGCGGCCGGTACAGGCGGTGCACACCATCTCCCACGACCCGAGCCTCGCCGCGACCGTCGCACTCACCGACGGCCGAGAGCTCACCGCGCTTGCCCTGCAGCGCGAGTACCTCGAGCGTTGTATGAAGTTCCACGAGTCCGAGCACAGCGACGACACCCGGGCCGCCCACGTGTTGGAGACCTGGGCCGACGTCCTCGATCGGCTCGAGCGCGACCCGATGGAATGTGCCGACATCCTGGACTGGCCCGCCAAGCTGCGGTTGCTGGAGGGCTTCCGGCAGCGTGAAGGCCTCGGGTGGTCCGCGCCACGTCTGCACCTGATCGACCTGCAGTACTCCGACGTGCGGCTCGACAAGGGCCTCTACAACCGGCTCGTCGCGCGCGGATCGATGAAGCGGTTGGTGGACGAGAGCGATGTCACCCGCGCCATCAGCGAACCACCGCAGAACACCCGTGCCTATTTTCGCGGCGAGTGTCTGCGCCGCTTCGGTGCCGACGTCGCCGCGGCGAGCTGGGATTCGGTCATCTTCGATCTGGGCGGCGACTCGCTGGTGCGTATTCCCACCCTCGAACCGTTGCGCGGCAGCCGGGCACACGTCGGCAGGTTGCTCGACTCGGTGGACTCGGCGGCCGAACTCGTCGATCAGTTGACCACCACCTGACCGGGCCCAGCGACTGCCCGCAGCGCGGCCGGTCGCTTCCACCCGCGGCGGCTCGCACACCGGTAGTGTGTGAAATACGCGGTTTTTCAGATCCGGTGACCCATAGCCGGATCGGCGCCCGTCAGGGTGGATCGGGCCGGATTCGCAGTTTGTGTGTCCGGCGAGATGAAGGAGGCAGCAGATGGCGCAGGAACAGACCAGGCGTGATGGCGGCGGCGACGACGGTGACGTCGGCTCGGACGGCAGCGCCGGTCAGGAACGCCGCGAGAAGCTCGCCGAGGACACCGACGACCTGCTCGACGAGATCGACGACGTGCTCGAGGAGAACGCCGAGGACTTCGTACGTGCCTACGTACAGAAGGGCGGCCAGTGAGCGATCGGTTCGGTTCACTGCACACCCACAACTCACCCGCACGACCCATCCCGGCCACCACATCGTCGTTGGGTGCCGACATCTCGTCGTTCACCGACTACCTGCGCAACCATGCGCCCGAGCAGTTGCCGCAGCATCGGTGGGACGGTATGAGCGCGCACGCCACAGATGAGATCCCGCACGGCACAACCATCGTCGCGGTGTCCTATCCCGGCGGCGTGGTGCTCGCCGGCGATCGTCGTGCCACCGCGGGCAACCTCATCGCCACCCGCGATGTGAAGAAGGTCTACATCACCGACGAGTACTCGGCGTGCGGTATCGCGGGCACCGCGGGAATCGCGATCGAGATGGTGCGGTTGTTCGCGGTCGAACTCGAACACTACGAGAAGATCGAGGGCGTCCCGCTGACCCTGGACGGAAAGGTCAGTCGGCTGGCATCGATGGTGCGGGGCAACCTCGGCGCCGCGATGCAGGGCCTGGCCGCCATTCCGCTGTTGGTGGGGTACGACATCGACCACGACGACCCCACCGAGCGTGGCCGGATCTTCTCCTTCGACGTCGCCGGTGACCGGCACGAGGAGTTCGGAGGCTATCAGGCCATCGGCTCTGGATCGGTATTCGCGAAGTCGTCGCTGAAGAAGCTCTACCGGCCCGACCTCGACACCGGTTCGGCGCTGGCGATCGCCATCGAGTCGCTATACGACGCCGCCGACGACGACTCGGCCACCGGTGGTCCGGACCTGGTGCGCAAGATCTTCCCGATGGCAGTCGTCGTGACCGCCGAGGGCGCGCGAGAGGTGGACACCGCCGAGATCGAGGCGGCGGCCCGCGTCATCATCGAACGGCGTGCCGCAGAGCATGAAGGGGGCTCGCGATGACGTTCCCGTATTACGCCAGTGCCGAACAGATCATGCGCGATCGGTCGGAGCTGGCGCGTAAAGGCATCGCCCGGGGCCGCAGCGTCATCGCCCTGACCTATGCCGACGGCGTGCTGTTCGTGGCCGAGAATCCGTCGAACACTCTGCGCAAGACCAGCGAGATCTACGATCGGATCGGTTTCGCCGCAGTCGGCAAGTACAACGAGTTCGAGAGCCTGCGCAAGGCCGGCATCCAGCTCGCCGACATGCGCGGATACAGCTACGACCGCGCCGATGTCACGGCACTGTCGTTGGCCAACACCTATGCCAACGCACTCGGCTCGGTGTTCACCGAACAGGCCAAGCCCTATGAGGTCGAACTGTGCGTGGCGGAGGTGGCCAAGTACGGCAAGCCGCGGCCGTCACAGCTGTATCGCATCTCCTACGACGGGTCCATCGCCGACGAGACGCGTTTTCTGGTGATGGGCGGTGCGAACGAGGCGATCACGGCCGCACTGCGCGAGAGTTACGCACCCGATCTGGACCTGCCGGCGGCGCTCGCGCTGGCGGTGGCTGCACTGACGACCCCACCGGCCACCAATGGATCCTCGACCGGATCGTCCACGTCGGCACCGTCGACTCCGCGCGAACTCGCCGCCACCGACCTCGAGGTCGCGATTCTCGATCGCAATCGGCCCCGCCGCGCATTCCGCCGACTCAGCGCAGCGGCCGTGGCCGAGCTGATGCCGTCCGCCACGACATCAGCGTCACCGTCGAACGAATCGGATGGCTCGGGGTCAGACGGCACGTCCGCTGCCGATGGTGACACATCGTCGAATCCGGATACCTGAGTCGAATACCGGCACATCACCGCAGACCCGGCCACGCGAGCACCCGTCGCGTCGCCGGGTCTGTGGCGTTGTTCGCGGGTAGGGTTGACCTGTGCAGCGTCGAATCATGGGTATCGAGACCGAATTCGGTGTCACGTGTACCTTCCATGGCCATCGCCGACTGAGCCCGGACGAGGTCGCCCGGTATCTGTTTCGGCGGGTCGTCTCGTGGGGTCGATCGTCCAACGTCTTCCTGCAGAACGGCGCGCGGCTCTACCTCGATGTCGGTTCGCATCCCGAGTACGCGACCGCCGAGTGTGACAGTCTCATCCAGCTGATCAACCATGATCGAGCCGGGGAACTCGTCCTCGAGGATCTGCTCGTCGACGCCGAGCAGCGGCTCGCCGATGAGGGGATCGGCGGTGACATCTACCTGTTCAAGAACAACACCGATTCGGCGGGCAATTCCTATGGCTGCCACGAGAACTATCTGGTGGTGCGCGCTGGCGAGTTCTCCCGGATCTCCGACGTCTTGCTGCCGTTCCTGGTGACCCGGCAGCTGATCTGCGGCGCCGGAAAGGTCCTGCAGACCCCCAAGGCGGCCACGTTCTGCCTGTCGCAGCGTGCCGAGCACATCTGGGAAGGAGTGTCGTCGGCGACCACCCGCTCGCGGCCCATCATCAACACGCGCGACGAACCGCATGCCGATGCCGAGAAGTATCGGCGTCTGCACGTCATCGTCGGCGACTCCAACATGTCGGAGATGACGACCCTGCTCAAGGTCGGCTCGGCGGCGCTGGTGCTGGAGATGATCGAGGCCGGCGTGGTGTTTCGTGACTTCGCCCTCGACAACCCGATCCGCGCCATCCGCGAGGTCAGCCACGATCCGACCGGGCGTCGGCCCGTGCGACTGGCCGGTGGCCGACAGGCCAGCGCCTTGGACATCCAGCGCGAGTACCACGCGCGTGCGGTCGAACACATGGCCAACCGTCGCCCGGACCCGGAGATGGATCAAGTCGTCGACCTGTGGGGGCGGATGCTCGACGCGGTGGAGAGCGGCGACTTCTCCACGGTGGACACCGAGGTCGACTGGGTGATCAAACGCAAGCTGTTCCAGCGGTACCAGGACCGCTACTCGATGGATCTCTCGGACCCGAAGATCGCCCAACTCGATCTGGCCTTCCACGACATCAAGCGTGGTCGGGGCGTGTTCGACGTGATGCTGCGCAAAGGCCTGATCGCGCGCGCGACCACCGACGAGGCGATCAAGACCGCGGTCAACGAACCGCCTCAGACCACCCGTGCCAAACTGCGCGGCGACTTCATCTCCGCGGCGCAGAAGGCCGGGCGGGATTTCACCGTGGACTGGGTCCATCTGAAACTCAACGACCAGGCACAGCGCACCGTCCTGTGCAAGGACCCATTCCGCAGTGTCGATGAGCGAGTCGATCGGCTGATCGCGTCCATGTGATCGTAAGCTGGCGGGGTGGCAACGCAGAAAGTCGAGCGCCTGCTCAATCTGGTGATCTGCCTGCTGTCGACACGCCAGTTCCTGACCGCCGACTACATCCGCCGACATGTCGCCGGTTACAACGACGATGGCCAGTCCGACGAGGCGTTCAACCGGATGTTCGAGCGGGACAAGAACCAGCTCCGGGATCTCGGGATACCGCTGATCACCGGCCGGGACCGGATGTCGGGCAACGCCGAGGGCTATCGCATCAACCGCGACGTCTACGAATTGCCCGACATCGAACTCGACCGCGCCGAGGCAGCGGTGGTGGCGATGGCGGCGGCGCTGTGGGAGGCCCCGGAGATCGCTGCGACCGCGCAGAACGCGGTCCTCAAGCTGCGCGCCGCCGGGCTCGATGTCCGCGCAGACGATGAACTGGTGGTTTCCGCCAGTCTCTCGCCCAAGACGGTCGGGTCGGAGGCCGCACTGGCAGCGTTGCTCGCCGCGATCGACGCTGCCACGGCGGTCACCTTCGATTACCGTCCCGGCGCTGCGGCATCGACGACCCGCCGCACGCTGGAACCGTGGGGCATCGTCACCCATCGCGGGCGGTGGTATGTCACCGGCCACGACCGTGACCGGCAGGACACCCGTACCTTTCGGCTGTCCCGGATCTCGGAGGTGACACCGACGGGGACGCACGGGGAGGTCGTGGTTCCGGACGGAACCGACATCCAGCAGATCGTGGCGACCGCCGTCGACTCCGCGGCGGGCGCCGACACCGGCACCGCGCGCATCTGGCTGGCCCACGACCGAGCCGCCGGACTGCGTCGGATCGCGACGCGCATCGAGTCCGAGTCACTCGACGGCGAGCCGGGAGATGTGGTCACCATCGAGATCCGGTCGCTGACCACGCTGGCCCGGATGGTGCTCGGCGCCGGGGCCGACGCCGTGGTCCTGTCGCCGCCGGAGTTGCGTGACACCGTGATCGGTGCGCTCGACCAGCTGAGCGGGGTGACCAGCCGATGACACCACGACCGGACCGACTGAGCCGCCTGCTCGCGTTGGTGCCCTACTTCGCGACCCGCGACGGGATCGCACTGGATCAGGCCGCTCGCGACCTGGGTATCTCGCAGACGCAACTCACCAAAGACCTCGAGTTGCTGTTCGTCTGTGGGTTGCCGGGCTACTTCCCACACCAGCTGATCGACCTGCAGTTCGAGCACGGCTTCGTCGACGTGATCTTCACCGCCGGGATGGATCGGCCGCTGCGCCTGACGAGCGCGGAGGCCAGCACCATGCTGGTCGCGCTGCAAGCGCTTCTCGATCTGCCGGGCGCGGTCGACCAGGAGGCCGCGCGACGCGCCATCGCCAAGATCGAGGCCGCCGTCGGTTCGTCGGACACCGCGGTGCGCATGCCTGCGGGATCCACAGACTCCGACAACCCGACATTTGCGAGCATCCGGGAAGCCGTGACGGCGCGGCGGGCCCTGCGGATCCGGTACTACTCGGCCACCCGGGACAGCGTCAGTGATCGCATCGTCGACCCGATCGGGCTGCAGACGATGGACAATCACACCTATCTCGAGGCGTGGTGCCGGATGAGTGAGGGTGTGCGCCTGTTCCGTTTCGACCGGGTCGACGAGGCCGAGAAGCTCGACGAACCGGCGTCACCTCCGGAGGAAGCGAAGGCCCACCCCCAACGCGCGGTGTTGTCGGAGAATCCCGACCTGCCCTCGGTGCAGATCGAGATCGACCCGGGCGAACTGTGGGTTCTGGACTACTACCTCATCGAGCCGTTGGAATCGCTCGAGACGCGGGTGGACCCGCAGGCACCTGTACGTGCCCGGCTGGTGTACGGGTCGCCGGAGTGGTTGACCCGGTTCCTACTCGGCTTCGGTGGCCGGGTGCGCGTGATCTCCGACTCGGCGATCGCCGATTCGGTCATCTCCTCAGCGGCCGCGGCCCGAGCACGGTATACCTAGGGGCGCCCGCTGGGCGCTGCCGTCGGGGTGGCTCGGGTAGCATTGGCAACGTCGGAATTCGGAGGTGGAGAATATGGGTGCTCTGTCCTGGTGGCACTGGGTGATCGTCCTGCTCGTCGTGGTGATCCTGTTCGGCTCCAAGAAGCTTCCCGACGCAGCTCGGGGACTGGGCCAGTCGCTGCGGATCTTCAAGAGCGAGGTCAAGGAAATGCAGAACGACGGCAAGGACTCCGCAGATGCGGGCGAGTCCGCCAATCGTGAACTGCCGCCCGGTGAAGCGTCGCCCACGTCGGCGCGGACCTCGACCGACGATGTCAAGAAATCTGCCTGATCATCTGTCGTCGACCTGAGGCCAGGCCCCCGCGTGCGCATTTCTCTGGACCCGAGGCGCCGTAAGCGCAAGGTCAATCCCGACGGCACGATGTCGTTGGTCGAACATCTCTACGAACTGCGGACCCGAGTGGTCATCTCGGCGATTGCGATCGTCGTGACAACCATCTTCGGGTTCGTCTGGTACACCCACGGCTTCCTCGGTATCCCGTCGCTGGGCGACCTGCTCCGCGGGCCCTACTGCGATCTGCCGCCGGAGTCGCGGGCAGTACTGACCGAAGACGACTCGTGCCGCCTGCTGGCCACAGGGCCGTTCGACCAGTTCATGCTGCGGCTCAAGGTTGCGCTCACCGCCGGAGTGGTGTTCGCGTGTCCGGTCTGGCTCTACCAGCTGTGGCAGTTCATCACCCCAGGTCTGCACTCGAATGAGCGGCGGTACGCGGTCGGCTTCGTCTCGAGCGCGGCCGTGCTGTTCGTCGGCGGTGCGGTGCTCGCTTATCTGGTGGTCGCCAAGGCGTTCCATTTCCTGCTCACGGTCGGCAACGACGTGCAGGTCACCGCGCTGGCCGGCGACCAGTACTTCAACTTCATGCTGCACTTGCTGATCATCTTCGGTGTCAGCTTCGAACTGCCGTTGCTGATCGTGGCGTTGAACATCATCGGTGTCCTCACCTACGAGAAGCTCAAGAGCTGGCGGCGTGGTCTGATCTTCGCACTCTTCGTGTTCTGCGCCATCGTCACGCCAGGTCAGGATCCGTTCACCATGCTGGCACTGGCGTTGGCGCTGACGGTGCTGATGGAACTGGCCATCCAATTCGCCCGGTTCAACGACCGGCGCCGCAAACGCTCCACACCCGATTGGGCGGCGATCCCCGACGATCAGGCCAGCCCGTTGCCCGCCACCGGACCATCGCCGATGGCGTCGCGACTCGACCGCACCACCACATCACCGACCGGTCACGGCGCATCGAAGAACGCACAGGCCCCGTCGGCGCGCACCTCCGTCCGTGAACGCGACACCTTCGACGACATCCTGTGACTCGACTCGACGAGTTCAGTGGGCGGTTGGCGTTCGCCCTCGACGATTTTCAGCAGCGTGCATGCGTGGCGCTCGAGGCCGGGCACGGCGTATTGGTGTGCGCCCCGACCGGCGCCGGCAAGACCATCGTCGGCGAGTTCGCCGTCCATCTTGCGCTCACCTCGGGCACGAAGTGTTTTTACACGACGCCCATCAAGGCGCTGTCCAATCAGAAGTACGCCGATCTGGTGGCGGTATACGGTTCGGACTCCGTGGGCCTGCTCACCGGCGACAACTCGATCAATCCGCATGCGCCGGTCGTGGTGATGACCACCGAGGTCGTGCGGAACATGATCTACGCGAACTCGCGGGCGCTGGACGGGCTGTCCTACGTCGTGATGGACGAGGTGCACTTTCTGGCCGACCGATTCCGTGGCGCGGTGTGGGAGGAGGTGATCCTGCATCTGGATCCGTCGGTCCGCGTGGTGAGCCTGTCGGCCACCGTGAGCAATGCCGAGGAGTTCGGCGACTGGATTCAGGCGGTGCGCGGCGACACCACGGTCATCGTCGACGAACATCGCCCGGTGCCGCTCTCACAACACATGCTGGTTGGCACCCGGATGTTCGACCTGTTCGAGCCAGCTCACCCGTCCGTCACCCGGTCGGCTGCAAAGAGGCCGGCCCGGCGGGAGGTCAATCCGGAACTGAAGCGCTACATCCGGCATCGGATGCTGCTTGCCGACGACTCCGACGGACGGTCCCGGGGTGGTGGCCGCCGCGGTGGCGGCCCGCGCGGCCACCGGCGCGGTGGTGCGCGCGGGCCGTCGCGACCGGACCTGGTGTCCAGGCTCGATCGCGAAGGGCTGCTGCCGGCCATCGGGTTCATCTTCTCGCGGGTGGGTTGCGACGCCGCGTTGACTCAGTGCCTGCGGTCGGGCATTCACCTGTTGACCCCCGATGAGGCGCAGACGGTGGACGCCGTCGTCGATCGTCACCTAGAAGAACTGTCGCCCACCGACGAGGAGATACTCGGCGTCGAGGAATGGCGTGCCGGACTGCGGCGCGGTTTCGCCGCGCACCACGCCGGACTGCTTCCGACCTTTCGGCATGCGGTCGAAGAACTCTTTGTGCACGGCTTGGTCAAGATGGTCTTCGCCACCGAAACGCTCGCGCTGGGCATCAACATGCCGGCCCGCACGGTGGTCCTCGAACGGCTGGTGAAGTTCAACGGCGAGGCGCACGTCGACCTGACTCCCGGCGAGTTCACCCAACTGACCGGGCGCGCCGGTCGCCGCGGGATCGACATCGAGGGACATGCCGTCGTGGTGTGGACGGCGGAAACGGTTCCGGATCAGGTCGCCGGCCTCGCCGGCGCGCGGACGTTCCCGTTGCGCAGTTCGTTCCAACCCGAGTACAACATGGCCGTCAACCTGTTGGGTCGTCTGGGACTCGCCGGATCGCGTGAACTGCTGAACCGATCGTTCGCCCAGTTCCAGGCCGATCGTTCGGTGGTGGGGCAGGCCCGCAAGGTCGATGACGCGCAGCGGCGACTGCGCAAACTGGATCTGGAATTGATCCGGGCCGCCGAGGACCGCGGCCTCGAGCCCGGTGGCGCACTCGCAGAAGACCCTTCGGGCAACGACGAGGATTTCGATGAGGCCGACGCGGCGGACGCGCAACCCTACGGCGGGTTTCTCGGGTATGTGCAACTGCGCGAGGACATCCGACGCCGCGAACGAGATCTCAAGTTCGAGCGGCGGGCCGCGCACAATCAGTCGACGGTCGCCGATCTCGCCGCGCTCAAACGGGGGCATGTGATCGGCCTGCACGGCGGGCGGCACCGAGGTATCGCAGTCGTCCTCGAACCGGCTGCCCAATCGGTGGATCCCAAACCGCTCGTCCTTGCGCAAGACGCCTGGTGTGGGCGAGTCGGCAGCCGCGATTTCGTCAATCCGCCCCAGGTCCTGGGGAACATGCGGCTACCCAAACACGTCGACCGTCGCACGGGGCGGGGCCGCCGCGATCTGGCGTCGGCGCTGCGCTCCACCGGGATCGAGATGCCGCGCGGTCGATCCAAGAAACGTGCTGCGGCTGCCGACGACCGCGAACTCGGCCGGCTTCGATCGACGCTGCGGGCACATCCGGCGCACCGTCTCGACGGGTCCGATGACCTCTTTCGGCTCGCCGAACGACGCAACCGGGTGGTCCGTGAGATCGTGTCTGCCGAACGGGTCATCACCGAGCGGACCTCGACCCTCGGTGTGCAGTTCGACCGCATCGTTGCCGTGCTGGCTGAACTCGGCTACATCGAGATCGCATCCGACCGGTCCGGCGCCGAGCAGGTGACCGTCACCGCATCCGGCGAATTGCTCAGCAGAATCTACAGCGAGAGTGACCTGCTGGTCGTCGAATGCATCCGGGCCGGGGTGTGGGATCGCTTGGCCCCGCACGAACTCGCGGCCGTGGTCGCCGCGATGGTGTTCGAGGCACGGCGGGAGAGCTTCGCAGGTGCCGACGCGATGCCCGGCAATGCGGCTTTGCGCCGTGCGCTCGCCGACACGGTCGACATCTGGCGGGCGCTGACGGCGCTGGAATCACGTCATCGGGTCGATGCGACGCGCGAACCCGACACCGGATTCTCTGTCGCGGTCTCATTGTGGGCGTCGGGTCGCACGCTGACCGAATCGTTGGCGGCGGCTGGTGAGCGCGGCCAACTGTTGTCACCGGGAGACTTCGTGCGATGGAATCGGCAGGTCGTCGATCTGTTGGAGCAGATCCGGCTCTGCGTCGGACCCGGCACCCGGCTCGCCGATTCGGCGCGAGCCGCGGTTGCCGGCATCCGTCGCGGCGTCGTGGCAGCCGAGCTGGGCTGAGTTCGGGGTCTTCGACGTCGCACGCCGCGCACATGGCGGGCCAGTTCACTGATCCCGCCCCCGGAGTGGGGTAACGTTCACGTCGCGGTCGTGAAGCGGGGCGGACCGTTCCGGCGCGGATCCGGTGAGCTGCGGGAACAGTGCTGCGGGAACACGGTTGCGGCCCGCTTCGGCGGACCGGTGTCCTGGCGTTGCGGTGCCCTTGTCGCGGGCGGAGCGGGAGATCGAACATGAGCGAGCCGAGCGATCCGAGTCGACCGGACCTACAGACGTCGGACCCCCACGGTCCGGTGTCCGATGACGCCACCGCCTCGGCTGCGCCAGACGGCCCCACGGCACCGGCACCGGCACCGGGCGCAGCGAACACCCCTGGTGGCCACGACGCCCCGGCGCAGGACGCCTCAGGAGCCCCCGGGACATACCCCCCCTACGGGGCAGGCGGCCAGACCGCACCTCCGGGTCAATACGGTGCTCCCCAGTACGGAAGTGAGCAGCCCGGCGGCCCGCAGTATGGGGGTCCGCAGTATGCCGCTCCGCAATACGGGGGTCCGCAGTACGGGGGCTCGCAGTATGGCGCACCACAGTACGGCAGCCCGCAGTACGGCGCACCCCAGTACGGGGGCTCGCAGTATGCCGCACCGCAGTACGGGGGCTCGCAGTATGGCGCACCCCAGTACGAGAGCCCGCAGTATGGCGCACCCCAGGCTGGAACCGTGCAGCCCGGCGGCCATGCGGGGTACCCGACCACCGCCGAACAGCCGACCCAGGCCGGCGGCCAGTTCGGGGGGGATCAGTTCAGTGCCATGGCCACTCCGCGCGCCAAGCACGGCCGGCGCACCGTCCTGCTCATCGGCGTTGGCGCCGTGGTGCTCATCGCCGCGATCCTGTTGTTCACGGCTTTCGTGATCCCCGGCTGGGCTCCCAAGACGATCTCGCAGGACGCCGTCCAGGACGGCGTCCGACAGGTGTTGACCGAGGACTATCAGGCCAGCGACGTATCTGCCGTCTCGTGTCCGTCGGGTCAGCTCGTCGAGGAGGGCAGTTCCTTCGACTGCACCGCGACGGTCGGCGGGCAGGAGCAGACCGTCACGGTCACATTCCTCGACGATGACGGGACATACGAGGTGTCGCGGCCCACGAACTGAACGGAATCCACATGGCCGACGGTACGATCCGTCGGCCCCCGGTGGGGTTCGGCGAGATCTTCACGCCGGGCACTGTTCGCCTTCATGTCGCACGCGGCGTGGTCGGCCACCCGAGTGCCTTGGCCAACCTCGACACCGAGGCGCCGATGCCGAGTTCGTCGACGAGATCGGCCAGTCCGTTCGCGTCGGCCGGTTCGGTGGGCAGGCTGTCGGCACCGCTGTCGATGGTCTCCGCGTCGGTCCGCACCAGGACCACGGTCCGGGCGGCTCGGAGATACTCCGTCGCGGCCGTCAACGCCTTGCGATTTCGTGGCGTCAACGACGACGTCGAGTCGCCGACCGCGGCCTCCAGCGCATCGAGCGAACCGAACTCCGTGATGAGCTTTGCTGCGGTCTTCTCGCCGATCCCGCTGACCCCCGGGAGCCCATCGGACGGGTCTCCGCGCAGCATCGACATCTCGGCATAGGCCATACCCGCCCGATCGACGGGCAGGGAGTATTTCTCGGCCACCTCGACGGGGCCCATCATCTCCGCCTTCGACAGACCGCGTCCCACGTAGAGCACCCGAACCGCGACCGGGTCGTCGGCGACCACCTGCAACAGGTCGCGGTCACCGCTGACCACGACCACCGGATCCACCGACTCGTCGTAGGCGAGGGTGCCGATCACATCGTCGGCCTCACAACCGAGCGCCCCCGAGGTCGCGATGCCGGCGCAGCGCAGTACGTCGAGAATCATGTCGACCTGCGGTGTGAGGGTGTCTGGGACCTCTTCGATGTCGACGGTTCGCTCACCGGTGGGCCCGCCTTCGGTTGCATCCGCGGTGGGCGGCGCCTCCTCGGCGACCCGGTGCGCCTTGTAGGACGGGATCAGGTCGGTCCGGAACGCCGGACGCCAATCCAGATCCAGACACACCACGAGCCGTGTGGGTTGCTCCCGCGTGACCAGCGCGGCGATGGTGTCCACGAATCCGCGGACGGCGTTCACCGGCCTGCCATCGGGTGACGTCATCTTCTCCGGCAGGGCGAAGTAGGACCGGAACCACAGACTCGCGCCGTCGAGCAGCATCAGAGATCCAGACATACTCCAACTCTGTCATGGTCGGATGCGCCGTGGCCCGGCATGCGTGACGTGACACCGACCGGCGCCGGTAGGCTGCGCCCATGGCCTACCGCTTTGCTTCGGATGTGTACCGACACCGGCTCGATCGCGCCCGCACCCTCACCCGGGCCGCCGGTCTCGATGCGCTGGTCGTGTCCACCGGACCGGATCTGCGCTACCTCACCGGTTCGCGCGCCGACACCTTCGAACGCCTCACCGCACTGGTGGTGCCGGCCGATGCGGACCCGCGACTCGTCGTCGCGCGACTCGAGTTGGCATCGGTGCGGGATTCGGCGCTGGCCGACCTCAACATCGAGATGGCAGCCTGGGTCGACGGCGAGGACCCCTATGCGATGGCTCTGGCGGGACTGCCCGCAGCCGCCCGCGTCGCGGTCTGCGACACCATGCCGGCATTGCATGTCGTGCCGATCGCCGCTCGCACCGGTGCCATACCCGCCCTGGCCACTGACGTGCTGCGAGAGCTGCGAATGACCAAGGACACCAGCGAGATCGACGCGTTGCGACACGCGGGCGCAGCCATCGACCGGGTGCACGCCCGCATGGGGGAGTGGCTCATTCCCGGGCGCACCGAACGCGCCGTGGCCGACGACATCCGCGCCGCGATCCTCGACGAGGGGCACAGCGAGGCGGCGTTCATCATCGTCGGTTCGGGGCCGCATGGCGCAGATCCGCACCACGAGTTCTCCGACCGGGTGATCGAGGGTGACGACATCGTGGTCATCGACATCGGCGGACCGGTCGACCCGGGCTACAACTCGGACTCCACCCGCACCTACTGTTTCCGCGCACCCGCCGCCGATGTGGCGGATGCGTATGCGGCGCTTCAGGAGGCCCAGCGCAAGGCTGTCGAGGCGGTGCGGCCCGGCGTCACCGCCGAGGCGATCGATGCCGTTGCCCGTGACCATCTGCGCGACCACGGTCTCGGCGACGCCTTCATTCACCGGACTGGCCACGGGATCGGGTTGTCGGTGCACGAGGAGCCGTACATCGTGCGCGGCAACGACATCGAACTGCGGGCCGGGATGGCGTTCAGCGTGGAGCCGGGAATCTACTTCGACGGACGCTGGGGAGCGCGCATCGAGGACATCGTCGTGGTGACCGAGGACGGCTGCGAACCGATGAACACCCGGCCGCACGACCTCCAGGTGCTGTGAGGCTCGCGAAAGCGGTCACATCACGCGAACATCCGCGAGGAGCCCAGCACCTTCGTCACCGTGATCTCGATGACCACGCGGCGCGGATTGGGCTTCGGCTCGCGATAGCGCTCGGCATAGCGTCGCTCGGCCTCCCGAACGCGATCCGGCTCGCGTCGAACCACCGCCTCGCCCTCCAACGTCAGCCAGCGCGGCCCTTCGATGTTGGTCACCGCGACCCGGCGGGTGCGTTCGACGTTGCGCACCTTCTGGTTGCCGTCGGAGGTGATGACGCGCGCCAGCCCGTGCTCGCCGTCCCAGGTGAACCCCACCGCCACCACATGCGGTGAACCGTCGGCGCGCAGCGTCGCCAACGTCGCGAGGTGACGTTCGGCGAGGAACTCGGTGGCGGCGATTCCCAGGTCTGCAGCGGAGCGGGTCATGGCTGCAACGCTAGCGGGCGATGCGATACTGACAGCCATGGCCCCGACTTCGACGCCCGCGACGATCGTCTTGTTCGGTGGCCGCAGTGAGATCGGGGTGGCGCTGGCCCGCGAACTCGGCGCCGGCCGGCAGGTCGTGCTCGCCGCCCGCCGCCCCGACGATCTAGAGCCCCAGACAGCGCAACTGCTCGCTGCCGGCGCCGCCGCCGTGCACACCGTCGCCTTCGACGCCGATGACACCGACGCGCATCCGGAGCTCGTCGGCGAGATCGCCGCCCGATACGGTCCCATCGAGGCCGCGATCATCGCGTTCGGCATTCTCGGAGATCAGGCACGTGCGGAGACCGACACCGCGCACGCGCTGCAGATCGCGCACACCGACTACTTCGCGCAGATCAGCGTGCTCACCCCCCTCGCTCAGGTGCTACGAGCGCAGGCCTCCGGGACGCTCATCGTGTTCTCGTCGGTCGCCGGAATCCGTACTCGCCGAGCCAACTACGTGTACGGATCCACCAAGGCGGGGCTCGACGGCTTCGCGAGCGGGCTGGCAGATGCGCTACACGGCAGCGGTGCCCGCCTGCTGTTGGCCCGGCCGGGCTTCGTCATCGGGGAGATGACCAAGGACTTGATGGCCGCCGGCGTCAAGCCGGCACCGTTCTCGGTCGACGCCGAACGGGTGGCCGTCGACGTCGCCCGCGCCTATCGGCGCGGCCGCGGGGAAGTGTGGATTCCGGCGATCCTGCGTCCGGTGTTCGTGGGCATGCGACTGTTGCCGCGCGCGATATGGCGGAGGCTGCCCCGGTGACCGGCACGTTTGTGGTGGTCGGCATCGGCGCCGACGGATGGGAGGGCCTCGGACGCCGCGCGCGCGACGAACTCGCCGGCGCCGAGATCATCATCGGGTCGCACCGACAGCTGGACCTGTTACCCGACCTGCCGGCGCGTACCGAGGCGTGGACATCGCCGATGAGCACCCACCTGAACCGGTTGATCACCGACGAAGACGACGGTGTGCGGCATATCCTGGCCAGCGGCGATCCGATGTTTCACGGCGTGGGCACCACCCTCGTGCGCGCTGTCGGCTCCGATCGTGTCCGGGTGCTGCCCACGGTGTCGAGTGCCGCGCTCGCCTGCGCACGGCTGGGCTGGGATCTGACCGACGTGCAGGTGGTCAGCCTCGTCACCCACGACGTGGCGACCCTGAGCGCCGAACTCGACGACGATCGAGAACTACTCATCCTCAGCCGAGACGACACCACCCCGCACGAGGTGGCGAAACTGTTGACCGCCAACGGCTTCGGCTGGTCATCGATGACAGTTCTGGAGCAGCTCGGCGGACCCGACGAGCGAGTCATGCGTGGCGTCGCCCGCACGTGGGTCGAACCGCCCGGAGATCGCCTGAACATCATCGCGATCGGCTGCGTCGGCCCCCACCGGTCGCGGGCTCCCGGGCGACCCGACGACGGCTACGACCACGACGGTCAGATCACCAAACAACCCATCCGCGCCCTCACCGTCTCGGCCCTCGCACCCAGTCGGCGACAACTGCTGTGGGATATCGGTTCAGGGTCGGGCAGCGTGGCCATCGAATGGCTCAGGGCCGAACCGACCGGGCGAGCGATGGCCTTCGAGATCGATGCCGAACGCCGACAGCGACTTCACGACAACGCCGTCCGGCACGGTGTGCACGAGCGGCTCACGGTCCGTGGTGCCGCGCCATCGGACTGCGCCACCGCCCCGGAGCCCGATGCCGTCTTCATCGGCGGCGGACTCGACGACGACCTGCTCACCGCAGTGTGGGAACTGGCCCCGAGCGGGGGGCGGCTCGTCGCCAATGCTGTGACGCTGGAAAATCAAACGCTGCTCACCGAATGGTATGCGCGACATGGTGGATCGCTGCGACGCCACATGGTGGAGACGGCCGCGGCACTGGGCTCGATGACCACCTGGCGGCCCGCCCTGCCGATCGTGCAGTGGGTGGTGGACCGCCCGTGACCCTCTACGTCATCGGCGCCGGTCCCGGCGCCGCCGATCTCATCACGGTCCGCGGCGCGGAAGTCCTCGGCCGGTGTCAGACCTGCCTGTATGCCGGTTCGTTGGTCCCCACCGAACTGCTCGACCGGTGCCCACCGGGCGCCGACCTCATCGACACCGCACGAATGCCCCTGTCACAGATCGTGTCCCACATCGTCGACGCGCACACAGCCGGTCACGACGTCGCCCGTCTACACTCCGGCGACCCGTCGTTGTATTCGGCGATGACCGAGCAGCGACGTGCGCTCGCCGCGCACCGGATACCCGTGGAGGTCGTGCCCGGCGTACCCGCTTTCGCCGCCGCCGCGGCAGCCCTCGACGCCGAACTCACCGTCCCAGGGGTGGGCCAGAGCCTGCTCATCACGCGGGTGTCGACATTGTCGACCGACATGCCACCGGGGGAGGAACTCGACCGCCTCGCGGCAACCGGCGTCACCCTGGCTCTGCATCTCGCCGCGCACCGTGCAACGGAGATCGCCGATATCCTGGCTGTCCACTACGGCAAGCACTGTCCCACGGCCACCGTGGCCTTCGCCAGCCGCCCGGACCAGCAGATCGTGCGGTGCCCGCTCGACGAGTTGCCGGATGCGCTGGCGGCCGCGGGGATCCGGCGGACCGCGGTGATCTTCGTCGGCAACATCCTCGACCCGGACTCGCAGCCTGGCCTCAGCGAGAGCTACCTCTACTCACAAGCCCGGATGACCAAGCTGCGCACCGATGGCTGACCGGCCCGTCCTGCTTCTGGGCGGGACCGCCGAGGCGCGTTCGCTCGCCGCGGACCTGCACGCCGCCGGCATCCCGGTCGTGAGTTCCCTGGCGGGTCGGGTGCGTGACCCGCGGCTTCCGGTCGGGCCGGTGCGGATCGGCGGGTTCGGCGGAGTCGAGGGCCTCGTCGGATGGCTACGTGAGCACGACGTCGCCGCCGTCGTCGATGCCACGCATCCGTTCGCCCGGACCATGTCCGAGCATGCGGCGGGTGCTGCCGAACAACTGGGCACACCGTTGCTGCGGCTGCGCCGGCCGGCATGGCAGCCATCCGAGAGTGACCGGTGGGAGCAGGTGGCCGACATCGGCGAAGCCGCACGCGCGGTCGCCGACCGCACAGTCGCCCATCTCGCGGGGGTGGACCCGTCTGGGATGGACTCGGCTGGGCGGCGTCTTCGGGTCTTGCTCACCACCGGACGTCAGGACGTGGGCGTATTCGCCGACAATGCCGACGCCTGGTTTCTCATCCGGGTGGTCGATCCGCCGACCTGCCCACTTCCGCCGCGCCATCAGATTGTCCGGTCGCGGGGCCCCTACGACCTGAGCGGTGAGCTGACGTTGTTGCGCGAGAATTCGATCGACGTCCTGGTCACCAAGAACAGCGGAGGAGATCTGACCCGAGCGAAGCTCACCGCGGCCGCCGAGCTCGGTGTGCCGGTGGTGATGGTGCAGCGGCCACCCGAACCGGCTCTGGGCACCGCGGTGCACACTGCGGCGGCGGCCAAGGAGTGGATCGCGCACCTGAATGCATGATCCCGCTCCGCGGACGGTCGGCGACAAGCCGTCTGCAATTGCGTGTATACCCAGTCGACGGAAAACAGCGCCCGGTCAACGGACAACAGCGCCCAGTCAACGGAAAACGGCACCCACTCGACGAGGCAGGAGCGGGGCGAGGTGGGTCAGGCGTCGTGGCGCCGTGGGGTGTAGGTCAGATCGCCACCGGAGCGGCTGACCACCGTGGTGGCCGGCGACCCGATGATCAGCAACGTGCGCATGTCGACGACCGCCGGGTCGAGTGCTCCGACCGTGGTGGTGCACAACGATTCCTCCGGCCCGCCGACGTCGCGTCCGAGTACCACGACCCGGTCATCGGACACCATTTCCCGCAGCACCTCGCGCAGCCGAGCGACCTGCCAGGTGCGGGCGGCCGAACCGGGGTTGTAGATCGCCACCACGAGGTCGGCACCCACCGCAGCACGAAGCCGATGCTCGATCATGTCCCACGGTTTGAGGCGATCGGACAGGGAGATCACCGCGTAGTCATGACCGAGCGGGGCGCCCACCGCCGCCGCGACCGCGTTCGCGGCCGTGACACCTGGTTGGACGCGGACCGGCACGTCATGCCAGCGGGACTCGGCCGCGACCTCCGCGACGGCGCTGGCCATCGCGAACACCCCGGGATCGCCCGAGGACACCACGGCAACGCGCGCGCCGCGGGCGGCGAGATCGAGCGCGAATGCCGCGCGTTCGGCTTCCACCCGGTTGTCGCTGGCGTGAATCCGCTGGCCCGGTCGCGGGGTGACCCGCGCGAGATAGGTCTTGTATCCGACGAGGTCGGTTGCCAGCGCCAGTTCCACCTGCACTGCCGGTGTGGTGTGTTCGTCGGCGCCGGGACCGAGTCCCACCACCACGACCTCACCGCGCCCCGAGGCTTCGTCGTGGCGTGGGTTGTTGCGTGGCCCGGGCACCACGATCATCGAGAAGTACGGCACCTCTTCAGGGTTCACCTCCGAGACCGGAAGTACACGTTGCACCCGGGTGGAGGCACGTTCGACGTACCACGCCTCGTCGAGCCGACCGGCCGACTCGAGGGCATCGCGCACCCGCGTGAACGTCCGGCCCAGCTTCATCACCGCGATCGCCTCGGCCGTGCGGAACCGGGAGATCAGCGCCTGCGAACCCAGCGTGCCCGGCACCACGGTCAGCGTCTCCTCGCCCTCCACCAACGGGATGCCCACCGCGGCCGACGAGGCACTGACCGAGGTCACGCCGGGGATGATCTCCGCGTCGAACTCACCGGCGAGCCGCTTGTGCATATGCATGTACGAACTGAAGAACAACGGATCCCCCTCGGCGAGGAGGACCACATCACGGCCGGCCCGCAGGTGGCCGGCGAGTCGTTCGGCACTGGCCGCGTAGAAGTCGCGCAGCGCCCCGTCATAGCCGCCGGGATGGTCCGTGCCCTCGGTGGTCACCGGGTACATCAGACGTTCCTCGAGCTGCCCGTCACGCAGATAGGGCTGCGCCACCGAGCGGGCGATGCTGTTGCCGTGACGTGCGCAGTGATAGGCGACGACATCCGCGGATTCGATCACCCGGGCGGCCTTGACGGTCACCAGTTCGCTGTCGCCGGGGCCCAGTCCGATGCCCCAGAGTTTTCCGCTCATCGTCACTCCTCGGGACTCGCGAGCGCATTGACCGCCGCGGCGGTGATGGCCGAGCCACCGCGCCGGCCGGTCACCGTGATGAATTCGAGGTCCTCGCGCGCTGCCAGCGCCGCGCAGGATTCTGCGGCGCCGACGAATCCGACCGGCGCACCCACGATCGCGGCCGGCCGGGGCGCACCGGCGTCGATCATGTCGAGCAATGCGAACAGTGCGGTGGGCGCATTGCCGATCGCAACCACCGCGCCCGCCAGGCTGGGCCGCCAGAACTCCAGGGCGGCTGCGGTTCGGGTGGTTCCGAGCTGTTCGGCGAGGCTCGGCAGCGTCGGTTCGGACAGATGGCACCGAACGTCGTTGTCGGCGGGCAGACGCTTGCGGGTGATCCCGGAGGCGACCATCGATGCGTCGCAGAGGATGGGCGCCCCACCGCGCAACGCCGTTCGCGCTGCGCGGACCACGCCGTCGGTCGCGACCACGTTGTCGGTGAGGTCGGTCTGGCCGCAGGCATGGATCATCCGGACCACCACGCCCGCCACGTCGGGGGAGAACGCGGACAGATCAGACTCCGCACGAATGGTGGCAAAGGACTGGCGATAGATCGCGGGGCCGTCACGCAGGTAGTCGGTCATGGTGCGCTAGAGCCTATCGACGGGCGGAGCGGTACTCGCCGTCGGGACCGGCCTGAACGAACTCGTGCGGCCCGGTGGGCGAACCGCAGCCACGCGGGCAACCCACCCAGTGCTCGCGGTCGTCGACGGGGTCGCCGGACCGCACTCGGGCCAGTAGGTCATCTCGCACCGGGGCGTGCGACTTCGCGCAACCCGGCGCACCCACACAGCAGGTCACCCGCACCCACGGCGAGGACGCGTCGAAGATCAACCCCATCGGCGCGAGCACGCGGACCCCCGTCTCCGCCACCCCCTCATCGAGATCACACAACAGGATCTCGCGATCGGGGGTGAGCACGATCGGGGCGTCGACGGCGGCCAGGAATTCGGCCAATCGGGCCGGCAATCGACCCAGTTCCACCACTGCGCCCAACAGGACCTGACCGTCGTCCTGGTCGAACCATCCGACGACTGGCGCCGCCGGTTCGTGGTCGAATGAGCCACCGACGGGCGGAGCCAAACGGGCACGCGCCCGGCTCTCGAGGCGAGTGCGCTCATCTACGGCGAGGTCACCGACCCGCCAGGCGTTCGGATCGATGTCACGCATGTCGAGCGCGATCTCACACATCGCCGCCACGATGGGATCGATGCCGCGTGCCGAACCGACCGGTACGCCGCCCACGACCAGGTCCGCCCCGATCAGGTCGGCAGGGTTCGGGTCGGCAGGGTTCGGATCTGTAGGGCTTTGATCTGCAGCCGGTAGGTGCGGGCCGACGTCACCTCCGGCGTCCGGTGTCGCGGTTTCGCGCACCACCGCGCAGACGTCGGGCCGACGCCCGGCGACGTCGCCGCGGCCGTCGTCGACGCCGAACAGGAAACGACCCGAGAGGCTCGTCGCCCATGCGTCGGCCCGCAGTCGCGCATCGAGTGCGTCGGCGATCGGCGCAGCGTCCACCAACCCGCCGATCCGGCCCGTCAATGGGCTCAGGGCGATGTTGCGGATCTTGTCATGGGCACCACTGGGTGCCAGACCCGCCGCGACGACCTCGCCGGCCACGCCGTCGACATCGTTGATGCCCCGGATCTGCAGGTTCGCGCGCGCGGTGAGCTCGAGAAAACCATCACCGAACTCGGCTGCGGAATGTGCGAGTCGCTGCAACTGGTCGGGACGCAGCCGTCCACCCGTTAACCGGATCCGGGCGACGGCGCCATCTGCCGCCGAGTGGGTGTCGAACACCCCTGGGCAGCGGTCGGCGGCGGTACGACGGTCGGCTTCGGGCACATCCTCCAGGGTAGGCGCCTGCACTGCGGGTCACTGTCCTAGGCTGAACGCATCGAGGGCGGCAGAAGCCGGTGGGAGTCCGGCACGGTCGCGCCACTGTGACGGCCGGAAGGCCGGAGTCAGACCTACCCCCTCGCCGCACCACACGCCAACACCCCACAGAGCCCGAATCCGGGCTCCACGACGCACCGGGCGCGCCTCCCGGCGAGGAGATCTGATGATCCTGCTGCTCTCGACCTCGGACACCGACCTCATCACCGCTGCCGCGAGCGGCGCGGAGCTGCGCGGTGCCAACCCCTCCCGGATCCTCGTAGAGGACATCGACGAGCTCGCGGCCGGGACCGATCTCATCGTCGTCCGGATTCTCGGGGGTGTCCGGGCGTGGGAGGACGGCCTGGCCGCGGTCGCGGCAACAGGAAAACCACTGGTGGTGTGCTCGGGTGAACAGCAGCCCGATCCCGACCTGATGGCGCGATCGACGGTGCCTGCCGGGGTGGTGGCGCAAGCACACAACTATCTGGCCGCCGGGGGCGTGGCGAACTTCGTCAACCTGCACAACTTCCTGTCCGACACAGTGCTCCTGACCGGCATCGGTTTCGAGTCGCCCGCGCAGACACCGGCCTGGGGCGTGCTCGATCGCGCCGCGGCGACACCCGATACGAGCGCGCCGACCGTTGCCGTGCTGTACTACCGCGCCCAGCACCTCGCCGGGAACACGAAATACGTCGATGCCCTCTGCGCAGCGATCGAGGCCAAGGGCGCGCGGGCGCTGCCGATCTTCTGTGCGTCGCTGCGAACCGCACCCGACGATCTGATCGAGCTGCTCGGTACCGCCGACGCGCTGGTCGTCACCGTGCTCGCTGCGGGCGGTGCCACCCCCGCGACCGCAGCCGCCGGTGGAGACGACGACGCCTGGAACATCGAGCGCCTGGCCGCGCTGGACGTCCCGATCCTGCAGGGCTTGTGTTTGACGAGTTCGCGCGCCGACTGGGCGGCCACGGACGACGGCTTGTCGCCGCTGGACGTGGCCACTCAGGTCGCGGTACCCGAGTTCGACGGCCGCATCATCACCGTGCCGTTCTCGTTCAAGGAGTTCGACGACGACGGGCTGCCCTGGTACCAGCCCGACCACGAGCGGTGCGCGCGGGTGGCCGGTATCGCGGTCGCCCATGCCCGACTACGCCACACGGCACCCGCCGACCGCCGCATCGCCCTGATGCTGTCGGCCTATCCGACCAAACACGCGCGGATCGGCAACGCGGTGGGACTTGACACCCCACGCAGCCTGCTGCATCTGCTGGACGCCTTGCGCTCCGCGGGATACGACATCGGGCCGGGTCAGGGACCCGACGCTATCCCGGGCCTCGCCGAGGCCGACTCCGACGCACTGATCCACGCGATCATCGAGGCCGGGGGACAGGATTCGGACTGGCTCACCGAGGAAACCCTGGCCGCCAACCCGATCCGGGTGTCGGCCGCGGACTATCGCCGGTGGTTCGCCACGCTCGGAGAGCCATTGCGTTCCGCGGTCGAGGAGCATTGGGGTCCGGCCCCGGGCGAACTGTTCGTCGACCGCTCGGTCAACCCGGACGGCGACATCGTCGTCGCGGCGATGCGGTTCGGCAACATCGTGCTGATGGTGCAGCCGCCCCGCGGATTCGGCGAGAATCCGGTGGCGATCTACCACGACCCGGATCTTCCTCCGTCGCACCACTACCTGGCGTCGTACCGGTGGCTCACCGGCCGAGCACCCGGCGAGATCGACGGCTTCGGCGCAGACGCCATCGTGCACGTGGGCAAGCACGGCAACCTGGAGTGGCTGCCCGGCAAGACGCTGGGCATGTCGGCCGACTGCGGTACCGACGCCGCACTCGGTGACGTCCCGATGATCTATCCGTTCCTCGTCAACGATCCCGGCGAGGGCACCCAGGCCAAGCGCCGCGCGCACGCCGTGCTCGTCGACCACCTCATCCCGCCGATGGCGCGGGCCGAAACGTATGGCGACATCGCCCGCCTCGAGCAGCTGCTCGACGAACACGCCAACATCTCCGCACTCGATCCGGCCAAGCTCCCGGCGATCCGTCAGCAGATCTGGACCCTGCTCACCGCCGCCAAGATGGATCATGACCTCGGACTGACCGAACGCCCCGACGAGGAGGTGTTCGACGACATGCTGCTGCACGTGGACGGCTGGTTGTGTGAGATCAAGGACGTCCAGATCCGCGACGGCCTGCATGTGCTCGGGCAGGCACCGACCGATGACAACGAGGTCGACCTGGTGCTCGCGATGCTGCGGGCCCGTCAGATCTGGGGCGGCGCCCAGTCATTGCCGGGATTGCGTGAGGCACTCGGACTCGCCGAAGACGGCTCGGCCGCCCGGGGCAGCGTCGACGACATCGAGACCACCGCGCGCACGCTGGTCGCCACGTGCGCCAAGGATGACTGGTCACCGGCGTCGGTCGCCGATGCTGCTGCCGAGCACCCGGCCGCGGTCGCCGACGTCCTGTCGTTTGCAGCCACCGAGGTGGTTCCGCGGCTGCGTCAGACCCGCCGCGAAATCGATCAGGTGCTGCGGGCACTCGACGGCCGCTTCATCGAAGCCGGTCCCAGCGGTTCACCGCTGCGAGGTCTGATCAACGTCTTGCCGACCGGTCGCAATTTCTACTCGGTCGATCCCAAGGCGGTGCCCTCCCGGCTGGCGTGGGAGACCGGCCGCGCGCTGGCCGACTCGCTGCTGACGCGCTACCTCGACGATCACGGCACCTATCCGGCCTCGGTGGGCCTGTCGGTGTGGGGTACCAGCGCGATGCGCACCTCCGGCGACGACATCGCCGAGGTGCTCGCCCTGCTCGGCGTGATGCCGGTCTGGGATGAGGCGTCGCGCCGGGTGTCGGACCTGGAGCTGATCGGGCTCGAGGAACTCGGTCGGCCGCGTATCGACGTCACCGTCCGCATCTCGGGCTTCTTCCGCGATGCCTTCCCGCACGTGGTCACCATGCTCGACGACGCAGTCGCGCTGGCCGCGGCCGCCGACGAACCCGACGAGCAGAACTTCGTCGCGGCCCACGTGCGCTCGGCCACCGCCGAACACGGTGACCGGCGACGGGCGCAGACCCGCATCTTCGGGTCCAAGCCGGGTACCTATGGGGCCGGTCTGCTCCAGCTGATCGACTCCCGCGAATGGCGTAGCGACGCCGACCTCGCCCAGGTCTACACGGAGTGGGGTGGCTACGCCTACGGGCGTGACCTGGCGGGAGTCCCGGCAGTCGAGGACATGCGCGCCGCCTACCGCCGCATCGCGGTGGCCGCCAAGAACACCGACACCCGCGAACACGACATCGCCGATTCCGACGATTACTTCCAGTACCACGGCGGCATGGTCGCCACGGTACGCGCGCTGACGGGCAACGATCCGGACGCCTACATCGGTGACAGCACGCGGCCGGACTCGGTGCGCACGCGCACGCTGTCGGAGGAGACCAGCCGCGTCTTCCGGGCCCGCGTGATCAATCCCCGCTGGATCTCGGCCATGCAGCGCCACGGCTACAAGGGTGCGTTCGAGATGGCGGCGACCGTGGACTACCTGTTCGGATACGACGCCACCACCAATGTGGTCGCCGACTGGATGTACGAGAAGCTCACCGAGTCCTACGTCCTTGACGAGGACAATCAGCGGTTCATGCAGCAGTCGAATCCGTGGGCTCTGCACGGCATCGCCGAACGACTCCTCGAGGCGGTGGAACGGGATCTCTGGGAGGCGCCACCGGCAGAGATGCTCGATCGGTTGCGGCAGGTGTACCTGCAGACCGAAGGTGATATCGAGGGCCGCGACGGCTGAGGCCGACCGCTCCGGATCGAGAAAATCGGTCGAATCGGGAGAGAACCACCGCACTGCGTCGTTGTACCCATCAGAGAGACACCCACCGACGGGTGGTCGGTGTGCGGATGGTCCCGGGAAGGCAGTGCTGAAGATGCGAATGCTGTTAGTGATCGCCTATATCGCGATCGAGATCGGCGCATTCGTCGCGATGACCCACTTCCTCGGTTTCGGCTGGGCAGTGCTCATCACGGTGGGCGCAGTCGCGGCGGGCCTGCTGCTCCTGCGGCAGCAGGGACGTAAGGTCTTCGCTCAACTGCGACGGGCCTCGCGCAACGAGGTCGACCCACGTGGGCCGCTCACCGACACCGCGCTGCTGGCCGGGGCGACGATGCTGATGGTGATCCCGGGCGTCGTCTCGACGGCGGCGGGCCTGCTGCTCCTGATTCCGCCCGTGCGGCGGGCCCTGCGCCCGGTGGTGGCCGCGGCGGGCGCCAAGAGTTTCGCCGCGAGCATGGATCGAGCCGGGCTGTATGCCTCGGGTATCTATGTGCGCGGTGGCACTGTCGTCGACGGAACCGTGGTGGACTCCGAGGCGACGGTTTCGACACCGCCGAGGACCAACCCCGATGACCGTCGGCTGCCGCGGGGCCACTGACCCGTCCCGACCCGTGGCAGGGCACACTGGACGACCGTGACCACGGAATTGCTTCTCGGTGGAGCTGTGTATTCGCCGTCCGCTCCCGATGCGACGGCAATGGCCGTCACCGACGGCGTCGTCGTCTGGGTGGGCAGTGACGAAGTCGGCCGGGCGTTGCATCCCGATGCACAGATCATCGACCTCGGCGGCCGCTTCGTGTCCCCGGGTTTCGTCGACTCCCACGTGCACCTGACCTCCACCGGACTCGCATTGGCGGGGCTGGCCCTCAGCGGCACCACTGACCGATCGGATTGTCTGCGCCGGGTTGCCGAGTACGCCGCCGGCACCGACGAGGGCGATTTGATCTGGGGTCTCGGGTGGGACGATTCGTCGTGGTCGGGCACCGATCCCGATGATCGCCGGTTTCCGACGACGACCGAGATCGACGCGGTGGTCGGCAACCTCCCCACCTATCTCGCACGGATCGACGAGCACTCGGCAGTCGCGTCGAGCGCGCTGCGACGCCTGGTGCCCGATCTGGCCGATGCTGCCGGTTATCACCCCGAAGAGCCGCTGGTCGCCGAAGCCCACCATCTGGTCCGTGGCGCTGCTCGCCAGTTGGTGACGGCCGCGCAGCGCGCCCGCGCGCAACGGCGTGCGCTCGACCATGCCGCGGCACACGGGGTGGTGGCCGTTCACGAGAACGGCGGTCCCGACATCAGTGGGCTCGACGACTTCCTCGCCCTCGCCGATCTCGATCACCCGATGGAGGTGCGCCGATACTGGGGTCAGCCGGTCGGCAGCGCCGATCATGCCCGCGAGCTCCTGGCCATCAGTCGTGCCGACGCGCTGGCCGGTGACCTCTTCATCGACGGGGCGTTCGGCTCGCACACCGCATGGCTGACCGAGCCCTATCACGATGAACCCGGGCAGACCGGTATCAGCTATCTCGACTACGCGACGATCCGCGACCACATCCGGGCCTGCACCGACATCGGCATCCAAGCCGGTTTCCACGTGATCGGGGACGCCGCCACTGCGTCGGTGGTGGCGGCATTTGACGAACTCGCCGCCGAACTGGGCACTCCGGCGCTGGCGCGATGTGCGCACCGCATCGAGCACGCCGAGATGGTCTCTGACCAGCAGGCCGCGGTCCTCGCGCGCTGTGGCGTCGTCGCGAGCATGCAGCCGCAGTTCGATGCGGCCTGGGGCGGCAGTGGTGACCTGTATGAACAGCGGCTGGGACGTGCGCGGGCGGTGGGGCTGAACAACTTCGCCGGACACGCCCGGCAGGGCGTCGTCCTGTCGTTCTCCTCCGACGCACCGGTCACCCCGATCGACCCGTGGTCGTCGATCCGCGCGGCGGTCCATCATCATCAACCGCACAATGCGATCTCGGCACGCGGCGCGTTTGCCGCGGCGACCCGGGGCGGCTGGCGCGCCGCAGGGGTCAACGACGGGCTCACCGGCACCCTGGTGCCTGGGGCTCCGGCGAGCTACGCGGTGTGGGATATCGACGATCTCGTGGTCGCGGGGTCGCGTGCGAGTGTGCAGCGGTGGTCCACCGACCCGCGATCGCGGGTCCCGGCACTGCCCGACATCGCGCCCGATGCGCGCCTGCCCCGCTGCGTGCGGACCGTGCACCGCGACGACGTGCTGTTCGACATCGGGGTCCTCGACGGCGGCGGGACGTGACCGGCGGCCGGTGGCGACCCGGCTCCGATCGGATGATCCTGCTGCTGCGGACACTGGTCGCCGTGGTCGCCGGTATCGCGATGTGGGCGGCCTTCCCACCGCGCAACCTCTGGTTCCTGGCCGTCGTCGGCCTCGGACTGCTCGCCGCTGTTCTCGGTACCGGACGTCCGCGCGCCCGTACCGGACTGTGGCTCGGCTTCGTGTTCGGAGCGGCATTCTTCGTGCCATTGCTGCCCTGGATCGGCGTGTATGTCGGGCCGCTGCCGTGGCTCGCGCTCGCCGCCGCCCTGGCCGTCTACACCGCCCTGTTCGGACTCATCGCCGTGGTCAGCATGCGGCTACCCGTGCCTCCGGTCTGGTTCACCCTGTCGTGGCTACTGGTGGAGGCATTACGGTCGGCGTTCCCGTTCGGCGGCTTTCCCTGGGGGAGGACTGCGTTCAGCCAGGTCGACGGCCCGCTGCTGCCGTTGGCCTCGGTTGCGGGCGCGCCGGGGCTCTCGGCCGCCGTCGCGTTGTTGGGTGCCTCGATCGTCTGGTTGTGTCAGGTGATGATCCGGGCGGTCCGCGACGGTGAGCATCATGGCCGCCGCACCGTCCGCACCGCGGCGATCGCCGTGGTGTTGGCCCTTGTCGGTCCGGTGGCCGCCATCGCGCTGACACCGGACACCGTCGATCGCAATGTGGCATCGGCATCGGTGCGTGTCGCGGCGGTGCAGGGCAACGTCCCGCGCCTCGGTCTGGATTTCAACGCCCAGCGTCGCGCGGTCCTCGACAATCACGTCCGGCAAACCGAGATGCTCGCGGCGGCGGTCCGCGCAGGCACCGCCGATCAACCTGATTTCGTGGCGTGGCCGGAGAACGCATCCGACATCTCTCCGCTCACCAACCCGGACGCGGCGGCAGAGATCACCGCGGCGTCGGTGTCGGTGGGCGCACCGATCCTGGTCGGCACTCTGGTCATGAACCCCGACGGCCATTACACGAACACGGTGCTGGTGTGGGATCAACAACGCGGTCCGGTCGACCGGTACGACAAACACATCATCCAGCCGTTCGGCGAGTACCTGCCGTGGCGTGGCTTCTTCCGCCTGTTCTCGTCTTATGCGGACCTCGCGGGTGATTTTCGGCCGGGTTCGGGGTCCTCGAGTCTCACCGTGCCGGGACGGTCGGGATCGGTGCAGGTAGGAGTGTCGACATGTTGGGAGGTGGCCTTCGACCGGTCGGCGCGCAAGGCGGTCGATGACGGCGCGCAGATTCTCTACATCCCGACCAACAACGCGACCTTCGGACGCACCGAGATGACCTACCAGCAGTTGGCCATGTCCCAGGTGCGTGCGGTCGAACACGGCCGCGCCGCCGTCGTGGCCGCGACGAGCGGCGTCAGCGCGATCATCGACCCCGACGGGATGATCATCGCAGAGAGCGGGATCTTCACGCCGGCGGTGTTGTCGAGTCGGCTTCCGTTGCACAACGACCGCACGCTCGCGACGCGGCTGGGGGACTGGCCTCTCACCGTGGCCATCGTGATCGCGGTCATCGGGTTTTTGTTCGCGGTGAGACGGCATACTAGGTTCTCTCTGAGGTGGTTCACGGCGGGCGCACGCCGCGCGCGTGGACGAGCACCCGAGGCGACGCAAACGGAATCGACAGCGACGCAGAATTGGACGGCACAGGGTTGAACGCCCCACGGTCGAACACCACAGGATCAACCACCGCAGGATCGACCACCACAGGATCGACCACTGCGGGACTGAACGAGGAGCTCGGTGGCATTGGGTGAACCGACAGCCGGTGATGGACAACCGGAGAACGGCGCGGACGCGACGGCGCCCGGCGTCGTCGGCCCGTACGGCGAACGCGCGCTGGTGGTGATCCCGACTTTCAACGAGCGGGAGAACCTACCCGTCATCGTCGAACGCCTGCACGCGGCCCTGCCCGGCATCCACCTCCTGGTGGTCGACGATTCCAGTCCCGACGGTACCGGCGAGGTGGCCGACGGTCTCGCCGCCGAGGATGCGCGCAACCGAGTCCACGTGCTGCACCGGGTCGAGAAGGACGGCCTCGGCAAGGCCTACCTGGCCGGCTTCGCGTGGGGTCTCGACCGTGACTACGCCACGATCATCGAGATGGATGCCGACGGGAGTCACGCTCCCGAGCAGCTCCACCGCCTGCTCGACGCCGTCAACGACGGTGCCGATCTGGTGATCGGGTCACGCTATGTTCCCGGTGGCCAGTTGGTGAACTGGCCACGTCATCGTGAGATGTTGTCCCGAGGAGCCAACACCTACGCGCGACTGGCGCTCGGTGCCAGGGTGCACGACATCACCGCCGGCTTCCGTGCCTACCGCCGCCAGGTGCTCGACAAGATCGAACTCGACACCGTCGAGTCGGCCGGTTACTGCTTCCAGATCGACTTGGCCTGGCGGGCCGTCCGCGCGGGGTTCGACGTCCGAGAGGTACCGATCACCTTCACCGAACGCGAGATCGGGGAGTCGAAGATGAGCGGTGGTGTGATGGGCGAGGCGTTCGTGATGGTAGCCCGGTGGGGGATCGAGAGCCGGATCGAACGGTTGCGCGGTCTGCGCCGCTGACCGAACCAACCGAGTGCACAGAAACGACAGAGGGCCGGGTGAACATCACCCGGCCCTCTGTTGCGTGTCGTCTGTACCGAATCAGTTCGTGACGCCCTTGCGCCGCTGCTTGAGCAGTTCGAGACGCTCGTTGAGCAGCACCTCGAGCTCTTCTTCCGAACGACGCTCGAGCAACATGTCCCAGTGCGTGCGCGGCGGCTTGGTCTTCTTCTCCTCGGGCTCGGCACCTTCCAGGATGGTGCCCTCCATGCCGTTCTTGCACGGCCACTTAGACGGCACCTCGGCGTCGTCGGCGAACGGGACGTCGAAGATCTCACCGTTGTCGGTCCGGTACTGGACGATGCGTCGTGGGGCGAGGTCGTGATCGCGATCGGTCTCGTAGCTCACCGCACCGAGTCGGCTACCCCGTAGCACTCGATCTGCCATTGACTTTCCTCTCAACATCTCGTCGGTCCGGGCGCAGCCGGACCCCCGCGCGTGACATTCACGCACGGCGATCCGGGCTGAACCGGCGCTGAACACGACCATTCTACGCGTTCGGCCCCGATCGGCGGGGACGCCACGTCCCACACCCGCCCACGGGCCCCGGTACGGTCTACTCCGTGGACGACCCCCGCCGACGGCCCTATTCCTGCGCGTGGTGCGGTCGCAGCATGATCGACTCCGACCTCGGTCGTCGCCGCAAGTACTGCAAACGTTCGTGTAGGCAACGTGCCTACGAACAAAGAGCGCTCACACAGGGCACTTCTATTCCCGACGACGCGGTCATCCTCACCTCGGCCGAGGCGGACGCATTCGGTGACCGCATGTTCGCGCTACGCTGCGCCGCCGAGGACCTGGTGACCGCTGTGGCCGAATGCGCCGACACCCCGACGCTGCAATCGCTGACCGACGACCTGCTCGGCCTGGCCCGCGAAGCCGAGCGCCTGCGGTGATCGTCCGGGTCTTCGGGCTGTCGGTTCTCGTCAGTCTCGCCGCATTGGCTGCCGCCTTCCTGTACCGGGGCTGGACCGGACTGGCGTTGTGCGCCATCCTCGGCATCCTCGAAGTGTCGTTGTCCTTCGACAACGCCGTGATCAACGCGACGGTGCTGGAACGGATGAGTCTGTTCTGGCAACGGATGTTCTTGACGGTGGGCATAGTGATCGCCGTGTTCGGCATGCGTCTGCTGTTCCCGCTGGCCATCGTCTGGATCACCGGGGGCCTCGCCCCGGCCGAGGCGTTCCGGCTCGCGATGAATCCGCCGCCCGATGGTGCCGACCATTTCCCTGATGGCAGCCCGAGCTATGAGGCGATCCTGTTGGAGGCCCACCCGCAGATCGCCGCATTCGGCGGCATGTTCCTGCTGCTGCTGTTCCTCAATTTCGTTCTCAGCAACCGTGACCTGACGTGGCTGTCGTGGATCGAGCGGCCACTGGGGCAGCTCGGTCGTCTCGATCAGCTCGCCGTCGTGATCGCGATGGTGGTTCTGGTGGTGGTGGCAGAGTATCTGTCACCTGACGACTCACGGGCCACCGTGCTGATCTCAGGTCTACTGGGAGCGGTCACCTACCTCCTCGTCGATGGCCTCAGCTCGTTGTTCCAACGTCGCCAACCCGGTGTGTTCGGCGGTTCGCCCGACGACGGGCCGGGCGACGCGTCTGCGATGGATACCGATACGTCGACACGTACGGGTCGCGATCCCCACCCCACCACGGTGGCGGTGGGCAAGGCCGGATTCTTCTTGTTCCTCTACCTCGAGGTACTCGATGCGTCGTTCTCGTTCGACGGAGTCATCGGCGCGTTCGCCATCACCCCGGACCCCATCCTGATCGCGCTCGGGCTGGGGTTCATCGGCGCGATGTTCGTCCGCTCGATCACCATCTATCTCGTTCGGCAGGGCACATTGGGCCAGTACCGCTATCTGGAGCACGGCGCGCACTGGGCGATCGGGGCACTTGCGGTCATCCTTCTTCTCAGCATCCAGATCGAGGTCAACGAGGTGGTCACGGGCTTGGTCGGAGTGGCGTTCATCAGCGCTGCGATGGCGAGCAGTGTGCGCGCGAACCGCTGTGACGGCCGCCGCCGCTCCGATCACGAGGCTGCCGGCACCCACTGACCGCCCGTGACCCACATCGGGGCGGAGCCCTCCGGCCGGCGGAATACACTGGCCCACGTGACGCGGACCGACGATGCCGGCGACGAGCACGGCGATGCTGCCGACCCCACCGACGCGGTCACGGCGACCTCCTCGGCGCGGCATTCGGGCAACCTTGGGCCTGCACGCCGTGCCGCCGACGCACTGGCTCGTTCTGATGCCAACGCCCGAGCGGTTCGGGCGGCGCGTGCGGCACGCGGTCTGCTGCCCGGCTCGCCACCGCAGGATGGGGGCCGGACCTCCGATCGCCTGGCCCGATTGATCAACGAGGCTCGTCCCGAGCAGCCCAGCGTCATTCGTGAACTGGGCCTCGGTGCGCTGCAGGTGTGGCAGACGATGCTCGCCCGACGCGGCGGCCGGGGGCGCGAACCGGTGCCCGCAACCATCCTGTTCACCGATCTGGTCGGTTTCTCCACGTGGGCTCTCGGGGCGGGCGACGACCAGGTGTTGCGGCTGTTGTCCGAGGTGAACGCGGTGACCGAATCTGTCATCTCCGCGCGGGGTGGCAGTGTGGTGAAGTACCTCGGCGATGGGACGATGGCGGTGTTCCTGGACGGCACCGAGGCGATCGAAGCAGCCCACGAGGCCATCTGCGCAGTGAGCGCGCTGACCATCGACAGCTACCGGCCACAACTGCGCGCCGGTCTGCACACCGGAACCCCGCGCGCGGTGGGGGACGATTTCATCGGCGTCGATGTCAACATCGCGGCCCGGGTGGCCGATGCCGCGGGACCCGGCGAACTGTTCGCCAGTGATGCGACCCTGAACAACGCGGACGCCGAGCGCTACCACCGTCGCAAGCGGCGGTTCAAAGCCAAGGGCGTTCCATCGGATCTCGTCGTTTACGCGGTGGTCCCTCGCTACGAGCAGTGAGTGGAGCGAACGAAATATCCGGTGCGCGCGGACTTTTGGACGTTTCGGGGGAAATGTCCGACCCTGCGGCCACACGCCACGCGACATTCACGTCCCGTTGATTCCAGGCAGTGACACACGCCATCATCCGAGGGCACAATATGGGCGACAGGCGTCGAACGGCCGGTGTTGAACAGTCAGCGCGGGTGCCGGTTCCATTCGACGATTCTCCGGCGATATCTCAGGGGCAGAGTGACAGTGCGCGACAAGCAGCGGCTCGACACACCGCACGACAAGCAGCAGAAAATGATCGACTTCGAGAAGCACTGGTATCAACTCGGCGGTGGCTCGTCGAGCGCCATCGCCGAACAGTTCGGACTCACCGATAGGGAGTTCTTCGATGAGGTCGACCGCATCGTCGCCGACGATCCGCCCGCGACGTTGACCTCCGGAGAGCTGCGTCGGATGCGCGGTGTCATCCGACGACGGCGCTGGATGGCCCGCTGACTTGACCGAGTAACGCGCAACCTTTTTCGCAAAGGTGTCGACGTGGGCGAGCTCACACGTTAATCTGACTACATAAGTCCTCAGAATGAGGTCGCTCGTTGAGACGAGTCAGAACGCGTGGAGGTCCGACATGACAATCACCCAACCGTCCCCGATGCTGGCCGACGAACCGGTGATATCGCACGGCGATGACGAGATCGAACTCATTTCTCCCGATTCATTGACCGCCGAACTCGTTGGCCGCTACACGTTCCTGCCGGTCAACGGTGCGGCGTTCGTGATGCAGGTGATGCATCCGGTCATCGGTGACGTCGTCGGCAAGTACTCGGTGTACCGCACGGACCCGATGGGTAGGGCCATCCGGTCGATCGACTCGGTCATGCGTTGGGTGTATGGCGGGCAGGAAGCCATCGAGGAGGGCAAACGGCTGCGGCGCATGCATCAGCCGCTACGAATGCGCAACGCGGAGGGCAAGCACATCAGCGCGCTCAACCCCGAGGCCTATCAGTGGGTCATCGCCACTGCCTTTCCGACGTCGGTGACGGCAGCACCGCTTGTCCTCGGTCGCGAGTTCACCCCGGTCGAAGAGGAGGAGGTGTACCGCGACAACGTCCGGATCGCGAAGATCGTGCAGGTGCCCATGAAGGGGTTCCCGCAGACGATCGAGGAGTTCACCCCCTACTTCGACAACATGATCGACAACGTGTTGGTCGCCCACCCGACGGCGGTGGAACTGGTCCGCCAGATGCAGACGGCGCCGCGGCTCGACGGCACGGTCCCCGCACCGTTGGTCCGGTTCGCCAACACCATCGCACGCTATGCCTCGGTGCCCGCCCAGAAGTTGAACTATCTGACCACCATCGGGGTGATGGACCCACGCATCCGAGAGATCCTCGGTGTGTCCTGGACCGACGGCGAACAGCGCGAACTCGAGCGCATCCACGCGGCGATTCGCGCCGCCTATCGCGTACTGCCCGAGCGGTTGACCTACTTCCCGCTGGCCTACCACGCGCGACGTCACCACAACGCGATCGTGAAGATGAAGCAGCGGGAAGGTGCCGGAGCGGCCTACAAGGTGGCGAAAGCCGCCGGCTGAGCCAACAAGCGGGATCGCCTCGACCGGCAGCCATGGGCCGGGTGGCGGTGATCAGTTGACACGGTGATCTGCGCGCGCGGCGCACTAAACTCGTGGGGTGCCGTTCTCCGACGACGATCTCGAGGCGTTCTATCGTGAGATCGAGCAGCGCACCGACGAGCGCCGTTCGGGTCGTCCAGTGCGACCCGAACCGTCGAAATCGCAGGACATCAACGGCCGGCAGCCCGAGTCCTCGTCGTTCACCGACGCCGAACTCGAGAACTTCTATCGCGCCATCGAAGCTCGAACCGCCGCGACTCCGGCTCGCAAGCGTCGGCGCGCCGGGGTCTCGAAAGCGGCCCCACCGCGATCGTGCCCCACCCCGGACAAGGTGGCCTTTGCCTCCGACGTACTCGCCCGCGAGAGCATCGTTGCCGTCCGCCGCCACACCGGCTCCGGGCCGACGCTGCGGTGCTACCGATGTGTCTGCGGCGCATGGCACATCACCAGTAAGCTGCGGCCGTGAACGGAGCACCGCCGACCGGCGTCGACGTCGACCTGATGTCACCGGACGTCGCTGCGACCCACGCCGTGTACACGTCCCTGTTGGGTCGTGGGTCCACGAACGGGGCGTTCGGGTTCGGTAACGGATCGCTGCGGTTTCACGGAGATGGGGCAGCAGGACACCGGGTGAGCTTCGGCGTCGACAATCTCGCCGACGCGCAGCGGTTGACCAAGCGCCGAGGCCTGGACCCTGACGAACCCGTCGGCGTGACCGATCGGATCGACCTACCGCTGTGGCCGGATGCCGACATCCCCAGGCTCGATCATCTCGTCTTCACAGCACCGACTCGTGATCATGCGCTCGCGCTTTTCGGCGCCACCCTGGACCTCGACTTCCGCCTGGATCGCCACATCGGCGGCGATACTCGCCAACTGTTCTTTCGCGCCGCCGATCTCGTCGTCGAGGTCGTGGTCGGAGCCGATCCGGCCCATGGGCCCACGTGCCGATTGTGGGGCCTCGCGTGGTCTGCCCCCGATATCGCGGTGACCCACGACCGGTTGATCTCGGTGGGCATGGCGATCAGTGAGATCCGGATCGGTCAGAAACCCGGCACGCGGTTGTTCACCGTCCGCGATCGCGCACTGGCCACCCGCACCGTGGTGATCGGCCCGACCTGACCGCCCCGTCGGTGGGAGACTGGTTCGGTGACCACGCCAGCTGCGGACAACTCACGTGCGCCATCGATCGTCGTGGTGGCCTCCGGCCATGCCGCGACCCTCATGGGCGAATTCGATCGCTACCGTCGTGACTACGACATCACCTGTGCGGCATCGGCAATCGAGGCGATCACACAGCTGAGCAGGCTGCGTAGCGACGGGCGGCCCATCGCGATGATCGTGGTCGAGTCTGAATTGCCCGACATGAACCTGCTCGAGGCACTCGCGACCTTCCGGAGTATCGTGCCGACCGCACGTCGAGTGGTAGGCATCCACTGGTCGGTGTTCATGGAGCGATCCGAGACTCTGCGGCCCGCGCTGCAGAAGGGCAAGTTCGACACATTTCTGTTGATCCCGCGCGGCCCGCGCGACGAAGAATTCCACTACGCCATCACCGAACTGCTCTCCGACTGGGGAGCAACGGTCGCCGCACCGGAAGTGGAGGTCATCCGGATCGTCAGCACCGAACTCACGGCGCTCACCATGTCCATCCGAGACTTCCTCGACCGGATGGGGATGCCGTACCGCACGCACATGCCGGACAGTCCGGAGGGCCGCGCCACCATCGACTTGTTCAGCCGGACCGATTCGCGCACACCAGTTCCCGACACCCTGGTCCATTCACTGCGCGGTGACACCACCTCGGTCATCGCGCCGACGTCGGTCCGTGACGTCGCGGTGCTGCTCTACGGCCGACCCTCCGACATCTCGGTTGACACCGTTGTCGACCTCGCCGTGGTGGGGGCCGGGCCGGCCGGTCTCGCAGCCGCCGTGTACGCCGCCTCCGAGGGGTTGCGGACGGTCGTCATCGAGTCGGAGGCGGTGGGCGGGCAGGCAGGTACCAGCTCGATGATCCGCAACTATCTCGGGTTCCCGCGCGGGATCTCCGGGATGCGACTCTCGCAGCGGGCACGGACGCAGGCGCTGCGTTTCGGCGCGCGGTTCCTGACCGGGTGGCCGGTGCAGCGTCTGCTGATCGAGGAGGCGCTGGCGCCCTATCGTCTCGTGACCGACGGCGGCGAGGTATGCGCTCGGTCGGTCCTCATCAGCACGGGCGTCGCCTATCGACGCCTCGGCGTGGCCGCGTTGGAGGAACTCGTCGGTGTCGGCGTGCATTACGGCGCCGCGATGAGCGCCGCACGCGAGATGGACGGGCAGGATGTCTTCGTGGTCGGCGGCGGCAACTCCGCCGGTCAGGCAGCCATCCACCTGGCGCGCCATGCGCGCTCGGTCACAATCGTGGTGCGGCGCCCGGATCTGAGTTCGACGATGTCGGACTACCTCGTCGGGGAGATCGCATTCAATCCACGCATCACCGTGTGCGGGTCAAGCGAGGTCGTCGACGGTGGTGGTTCCGGCAGGCTGGAGTGGGTGATGTTGCGCGACAATCGCACCGGACGCGAGCAACGATGCGCGGCCGGCGGACTGTTCCTGCTGCTGGGTGCCTCCCCACATTGCGACTGGCTGCCCGAGGTGGTGGAGCGTGACGATGACGGGTTCGTGTTGACCGGCCGCGACGTACCCCGGCAGCGGTGGCCTGGCGACGTTCCGCCTGCCGAACTGACCACCAGCGAACCCGGCCTGTTCGCGGCCGGTGACATCCGTTCGGGGTCGATGAAGCGAGTCGCCGCCGCCAGTGGGGAAGGGGCCAGCGTCGTCCCGCTGGTGCACACCTGGCTGGCCACTCTGCGGGAAGCGCAGACGTCCTAGACTTCCCACTCCTGATCGCGCACCCCGCGATAGATTCCGCGGCGGACGATCCAAGGCTGCAGGACGGTGTCGATCGACCATGCGGGCAGCCGGAACCCTCGACCATCGGGGGTGAAGATCTCCAGTCCGTCGCGCTGGACACCGAGAACCGACCCCCAGCGATGCTGTCGAGGACGATAACGGCGCCGGTGGCCACCGCGCAGTGTGGCGCGCACATTGTGTGCGACCAGTCGGTCGGCCCGGTTACGCGCCGAGTTGCGCAGGGGATCGGTCGCCGCCACATCGCCGAGCGCGAAGATGCGCTCGTGCCCGGTCACGCCGAGATCGTCGTCGACGCGGACGAACCCGTGTTCATCCAGCAGATCGGCGGGCAGCCACTCGGTGTTCGGACGCACCGCTCCGACCGCCCAGACAACGGCGTCGGCATGTGCCGATGGCTGACCGGTGCTCCATTGAACGGGTCCGGTACCGATGTGGTCGATCCCGGAGCCGGCGGGAAGTCGGGCGCGATGCCCCGGGTGCAGCTCGACACCATAGCCCTCGAGGCGGGCCCGCACCTGTTGCCACACCCGCGGATGATGACCGGGTAACGCCCGGGAGCCCGGAAAGTACAGGTGCACGTTCTTGTTGGGCCATACCGCGGCCACGTTGGCCGCACTGCTGATCGCGGCCGCCCCACCGCCGATCACCGCAATGCTCGTCGCAGCGCGCAGACGTGCATGTGTCCGCCTGAGGTCGTCGGCGATGTCGGCCGCGGTCTGCAGCGTCGGCTGCCGCCAGAAGCCGTTGCGCACCCCAGTGGAGATCACCAGCACGTCGTAGGGTTCGGCGACGGTCGAGCAGTCGCTGCGCACAACCTCCACCCGCCGCTGACCGGTGTCGAGACCGACGAGTGTGCCGTGCACGGTCCGCACCCGGTCGAGTCCGCGAAAGCGGTCGAACCCGATCCAATAATCGCGGCTCCACACGTCGGGTCGCGCAATCCGGGTGCCCAGTTCCTGCCCGCTGAGCAGCCCGGGTTTCGACGAGATCCCGACGATGTCGATAGTCGCCCGAGAACCGGACCGAGACAACGGAACCGGCGATCTGCCACGCGCCAGATGGAGCGCGGTGAGCAACCCGCTGTCACCCATGCCGGCGATCACGACCCGCGGTCGCCGTCGGTGCGCGCTCATCGGCGAGTCCGCACGGCACCGCCCGCGCGCGGTGGCCGCGGCACGAACCGCGGTACCCGGTCGATCACCGACTGGTAGCCGGGTCGTCGGGCGAGGCTGCGCCGCTCCATCATCGGGATGCTCGCGCCCTCGAACAGAGCGAGCATCACCGCGGCGCCGATGAACAGCCACCAGGCGTCCGCCGGAGACGCCGCCACCCCGAACAGCGCGAGCGAGAACCAGAACGAGAACTCACCGAAATAGTTCGGGTGGCGCGACCATCCCCAGACGCCACGATCCATCACATCGCCGCCGCGAGCGGACCGGACGAACCGGCGCAGCTGCCCATCGGCGATCGTCTCGAGTCCGACAGCCGACAACCCCACCAGGAACGCCACGACGACCAACCAGGTCGGGCCCTGGGCCGGGTGGGTCACCGCAACATAGGCCGGCACCATCCCGGCGAACACCTGCAGGGTCGGGATCACATGGATGGCGAACAGGTCCACCGGCAGCTCCCACCGACCGGCGTCGGCGCGCAGCTGTGCGTAGCGCCAATCTTCGTGGTGCAGACCGGGGAACGTACCGACCCAGTTCGCGGTCAAGCGGACCGCCCACACCGCAACCACGATGAACAACAGCCAGGTACGGAGATCGTCGACGCCGAGGTCTGACTGCCACCACCAGTACCCGAGCAGCAGCGGCGGGATCACGCTCCAGTACGCGTCGTAGAAGCTGCTGTTGTGGTGGACCCGGCTGAAACCGAAGATGACGACCGTGGCCAGCAGGTCGGCGATCAACGTATCGAGCCACAACACACCGGTCGCGGGTCCCCACAGCAACCACAGCACCGCGACCGCGATGGCGAGCAGGTAGGCGAATGTGACCCGGACGAGTGCGGTGACCCGACCCGACGGCGATTGGCGCGACATCTGGCTGCTCAGATGAGCGTCGCCAGCTGCTCGATCTCGGGCACGCTGCCGGGCGACACCAGCATCATGGTGACGCCGGCGGCCTCCCACCGCTTGACCTCCGACCGCACGTGCTCGATGTCACCGACGATGGCCGAATCGGCCACGACTTCGTCGGGTATCACCTGTGCGGCCTCGTCTTTGCGGTTGCTGCGGAACAACGCGGTCACCTCGTCGACGACGTCGGCGTAGCCCATCCGCCGATACACCTCGGCGTGGAAATTCGTGTCCTCGCTGCCCATCCCGCCCATGTAGAGCGCGAGGAACGGTTTGATCGCCTCGTAGGTGGCGGCCCGGTCGTCGGTGATGACGATCTGGGCGGTGGCGCAGATCTCGAAGTCGGCGCGCGTGCGCCGGGCCCCCGGCCGTGCGAATCCCTCGTCAAGCCACTCGTTGTAGGTGTCGGCGAGTCGGGGCGTGTAGAACAGCGGCAGCCAGCCGTCGGCGATCTCGGCTGCCAGGGCGATGTTCTTGGGGCCTTCGGCGCCCAGCATCACCGGGATGTCGGCACGCAGCGGGTGCGTGATCGGCTTGAGTGGTTTACCCAGTCCGGTGGCGTCGTCCCCGGTCAGCGGCAACCGATAGTGTGGGCCCGTGCTGGTGACCGGCGCCTCGCGGGCCCACACCTGCCGCATGATGTCGATGTACTCACGGGTTCGCGCGAGCGGCTTGGCGAATCGTTGACCGTACCAACCTTCGACAACCTGCGGACCCGACACGCCGAGCCCGACGATGTGGCGGCCACCGGACAGGTGGTCGAGGGTGAGTGCGGCCATCGCGCAGGCGGTCGGGGTACGTGCCGACAGCTGCAGCACCGACGTGCCGAGCCGGACGCGTTCGGTTGACGATCCCCACCACGCCAAGGGGGTATAGGCATCCGATCCCCACGCCTCGGCGGTGAAGACGGCGTCGAATCCGGCGGCCTCGGCCGCCCGGACCAGCTCGGCATGGTTGGTTGCCGGCTGTGCACCCCAATATCCCAGCTGTAACCCGAGTTTCATGCTGCTCCCCACATCAGACCGCCGTCGCGACGGCTCCGTGCAGTTCACCGTAGCCGGTCACGGTCGATCGTCGCGGCAACATGGGCAGCCAGCGCCAGACAGGACGTCAGGCCCGGACTCTCGATGCCGAACAGGTTGACGACACCGGCGACGCCATGGTCGGTCGGCCCCTGCACCAGGAAGTCGGCGGCCGGTTCTCCCGGGCCGGTCAGCTTCGGTCGGACGCCGGCGAAGTCCGGCTGCAGGGCGTCGTCGGGCAATCCGGGCCAGTAGCGGCGGATGGCGGCGTAGAACGCATCGGCCCGGGCCGGATCGACGACATGCTCAGCGTGGGCGACCCATTCCACATCGGGACCGAAACGTGAGATGCCGTCGAGGTCGACGGTCAGATGGACGCCGAGGCCACCGTCCACCGGCACCGGATAGATCAACCGCTCGAATGGTGCTCGGCCGGCTCGCAAGCCGAAGTAGCTCCCCTTGGCGAGGTGCCGGAGCGGCACCCGCTCGGCCGGGAACCCGGTCAGCGATCGCGCGAGCCCCCAGGCGCCCAGACCCGCGCAGTTGACCACCGTCGCGCAGACGATGGCACCGATGTCGCGGACCGTGAGTTCGATCCGACCATCCGGTCGAACGCGGCCCCCTGTCACGTCGCTGCGCAAGGAGATCACCGCTCCTGCCTGCTCGGCGTCGCGGCGAAGCGCACCCATCAGACCATGGGCGTCGACGATTCCGGTCGACGGCGACCACAACGCAGCCACGCCGCACACCTCGGGCTCCATCTCCGCCAGTTCGGTCCGACCGATCCGTCGCAGATCGTCGACGCCGTTCTCGCGCGCACGCTGGGCGATACCGTCGAGTGCGGCGAGCTGATCGGTGTCGGTGGCGACGATCAGTTTGCCGGTCCGACGGTGCGCGACATCGTGATCGGCGCAGTAGCGATACAGGAGTTCGCGGCCGGCCACGCACATCCGTGCCTTCAGGCTGCCCGACGGATAGTAGATCCCGGCGTGGATGATCTCGGAGTTGCGGGAACTGGTCTGGGTGCCGATCGCGTCCTCACGCTCGAGGACCACCACGCTGAGACCGTCCCGGGCAAGCCGGCGCGCCACGGCTAGGCCGATCACACCTGCACCCACCACCACGACGTCCACGGACTCTGTCACGGTGTGCCAGCCTAGTGTCCCGCGAGCCGCCTGATGCGTAACCCACTGGCTCGTGACGCGAGCGGCCGCCGGTTCGGTGAGGAGCCCCGGTGCCTGCCCAGCGGCGTCGCGAAGGACCCTAATTCCACACGATGCGGGCCAAGGCGTCCCGATCCGCGACGTCGAGTTTGATGCAGGCGCGGTAGATGTGCCCCTCCACGGTTCGGATCGACACGGTGAGGCGCTCGGCGATCTCTCGGTTGCTGAGCCCCTGCGCCACCAGCGCGGTGATCTCCCGCTCCCGCGCGGTGACCGGCAGCGGCCGCGCGGCAGCACGGATGGCCGGTGTCGTCGCCGAGTCGCAGCGTGCGGCCAGCCGTGCGGAGCGCGCGGTCGCCTCGGCACACTCGCGTCGTCGTCCGGCCCGGTCGTACAACGGAACCGCCTGCGCGGCCGCATCGGCGGCCGAGAGCATCAGACCGATCTGTTCAAACCGCCCACTTACCACGCAGAGCGCGGCCGGGTCCGCATTCGCGACCGCGGCCGCATGCTGCACATAGAGGCCGACCACCGGACCCTGGACCAACCGGCCGACGTCGGTGAGACGCTGCGCGATCTGGCGGTCGCCGAACCGAGCCGCATGGTGCAACGCCTCGACGGCTACCGCATACTGCCCCGAGCTCTGGGCCGATTCCGCAGCCTCACCACACAACTCGATCGCCTCCCGAGGGCTCCCGGTCGATGCCGCGATCCAGGCACGCGAGATCGTGCGTTGCGGTTCGTGAAGGCGCAGGTGCGGTCCGGAGTGTTCCTCCGCGTCGTCGATCACCTGCTGCGCCTTCGCCACCTCACCGAGCGCAGCGTAGGCCCGGACCAGGATCAGCCGCGCGGGCAGCTGCCACGGCAGGGATGTCTCGGCGTTGAGCGCCGCCAGTGCCTGCTCGATCGCCTTCGCCGCAGTGCGGAAGGCACCGCGGTGGGTCGCGACGAGACCCGGCATGATCTTGGCGATCGCCCAGCCGACGAACTGGCCGGACGACGAGAACTCGGCGTACTCTACGGTGCGGCGGTCGGCCGCATCGAGGTCACCGACAGTCGCCAGCGCGAGCACATCGCCGTAGCGGATCATCACTTTGATCATGCCGTCGGTGGCCTTCTGCTCCGGACGGCATCGCGCCGCGATCGGCTCGAAATTCAGTCCACGACCGGCGACCGGCATCGCCAAACCTGCGCCGAATGCCGCGAAGTCTATTGCCTGAGAGGGTGATTCGGCGTCTGCGAGAACCTTCTCGGCCGCCTCGATGCCCTCGTCGATGCGGTTTTCGTGTACCGCCATGGCAGCGCCGGCCGCATCGACGACCAAGCGCAGCGCCCGATGGCCCACCCTGTCACGCATCAGCTGCAACAGCCGGCCACTCTGCGCAACGTCGCCGATCGACCAGAACAGCCGGCTCATCCGCGGAACGCCCCACTGCACCAACTGCAGTTCGTCGAGATCGTCCGGGTCGTAGCCGGCCAGCACTTCATCGGAGTCGGCGATCCGACCCTGCCACAGCAGTGCCCGCGACAACAGTTCGGCTGCTGCGACACCGCCGCCGCGTTCGTGGGCGGCGCGGGCCAGCTGTTCACCGAGCGGGAGATTGGTCAGTGCCACCGCATCTTTGGCGGCCGAGATCAACAGCTTGGGCTCGATGTCCTGATCACCGTCGACGCAGAGCCGGACGAGCCGGATCCGCTCGGCGGCCGAGGTGATCGGACGATCACGCAGGACCGCCACGATCCGTGAACGCAGGGTCCGAGTTCGACCAGCGTGTCGAGATCGAGTGGTTCGTACAATGCGAGCAACTTCAACGCATCCACCACGGCGTCACCGGCCCGATCGAGTCGCTCGTCGATCAATGCCACGAGTCCCGACGGCACGGCGGTGGGGCCACGAAGCTGCCAGACTTCGTTGTTCTCCGTGAGGTTTCCGGCCGCCAGCGCACCCTCGACCATGTTCCGCAGGAAGAGGGGATTACCACCCGACGATTCCCAGATCACGTCGGCGCTGAGACCTTCGAGAGTCCCGCCGAGCACCTTCTCGACCAGCTCGGTGCACTGCTCCTTGGTCAGCGGGTCGAGCTCGATCCGGGTGAGATACCCGTCCTTCCACAGCGTCGTGATGGCGTCGGGGACGGTCTCGCGGCTGCGGGCGGTGGCCACCACACGAGCCGCGTGTTCGATGGTGATCTGGTGTAGCAGCGTTGCCGAGAGCTGGTCGAGCAGGTGAGCATCGTCGACGCCGATCACGGTGTTCGGCTCGGCGATCAATGCCTCTCGCGCCGACACGAGTGCGGCGATCGGATCGCGGGAGGTGCTCGGCGACAGACGGACCCACGGCGCAAAAGCACCCAGTGGAATCGCCCGGGAGGACTCCGTGCAGGCTGCCCAGTGCACCGGGGCACGCAGCGAATCGGTCACCGTTCGTGCCGATGTCGTCTTGCCGACCCCAGGGGGTCCGACCAGCATGACGCCGCTTCCCCCGTCGGTCAGGGCGGAAAGGATCGCCTGATGTTCGGAGGGCCGGCCGAGCAGCTGCCAACCGCCGTCCATGCGTCCTGAGTATAGGTGCCGCGCGCCGCTGCGGCGTCGTGAACGACCACTGTGATGAACGCGGAAGCGCCGCACGACTGGTTGTGACCTGGCACGGCAGATCGGGACACGGATCGGTCGCCAGGTGTTGGTCGTCGGGTCACGGCGTCGTCGGCGGTCGGTCACCGGCTGGTCAGATCGGCAGCTCCGATTCGTCGGCGGGTTCGAGCATCGGGGCGTGATTGACGCGATGACGATACTGACTCGACGCGTCGTACACACGCCGCTTGAGCCGGTTGATCGATCCGAGCGGGCGGTGTGCGTCGAGACCCCGCCACGAGTTGAACGACAGCACCTCGTCGCCGAACGCCCGGCGCTGCGGGGTATAGGTGTCCTGCACGGGATATCGGAGGAGCGCGACGGTACGATACGGCGAGCGCGCGGCGTCCCATTCCTTTGTCGCATCCTCGATCGGCATCTCCGCGAGGTCTGTGCACAACTGCACTTGTAGTTCGTATTCGGCCCCGTGGCAGGCGAAGAAGTCGATCACCGACTCGGCGAAGGCATTGACCTCACCGTTGGGCGGCATCGGCGCGCCCGCGAGCGCACGCACCTCCGGTGACCGTGGGATCAGACGCATCTTGGCGATGTGGTCACCATGGCGCAGCGGCGCCGACGTGTGGAAGGTGTCACCGAGGATATGGGTGTTCGGTTGCACGAACACCGCCAGGTTGTCGGGCAGCCTGCGCCCGAACCGGGGCAACACGTGCTTGTTCAGCGCGTCGAGTGCCTCACTGCCGAGTCGCAGTGCCGGATCGGACAGCCGGGCCAGTGCCCACGCCGTCCACATCCCACTGCGGCTGTATGCGTGCGCGTCGGCGAACAGGAATTCGCGATGGGTGACCATGATGAAGTCCTGGGTCCGCGCGGTGTCGTCGGGAAGCGCGCGCGGCCCCGATACGCCGATCACCTTGATGCCGAGTCCCCGAACTCCACGCAGTTGGTCGCTGCGGATCGGCCCGGACGTGCTCGACAGTCGTGCGATCACCGAGTAGGTCCCAGGCGCGGCGAACATTCCCTGCGCGAGCTCCGGGTCCAGTTCGTCGAGTACCTCCAGTGTGCCGCGCAGGATGCCGTGACCCTTCGCGTGCGCGTCGCGCAACCCTCGCTTGTACACGCGATATGCGCGCTCGTTGTTCGCGCGCAGCACGCGCACGATCTTCTCGATGTCGTCGGCCTCGTCGGCCCGCGGGGATTCGATGTCCTCGTGGAAACGCACATACGTCCGGCCGCCGGAGACGATGTCGGTCATGGGGATCGGTCCTCTCTCGATGCCGCTGCGGATCTCCAGGGGGCGAATGGATTGGCAACTGAGCGCAACGCAGGTGTCAGGATCGGATGATGACGCAGCAGGACCGAGCGCATCGACGAGTTCCGGACCCATGCCATACCGACCTCGGTGTACACCTCGGGGCGGAAATCGCTGGTGAAGAAGCGATCACAGGACAGGCGGCGCGAAGCCATCAGGATGAAGATCCGGAAGGCGGTGTCGCTGAAGCCGAATCCGGGCGGCTTGGCTTCGGCGTAGAGCCCGATCATCAGATCCAGCGGCTCGATGTCGCCGTAGATCTCCGCCAATTCGGTGGCGGTCGCGTCGTCACCGTCAGTTCACGGAACGTCGTCACCGGTGCCATCCGCAGGGCGCGGCGAAAATCGTTGTAACGCGGCACTCCGCGTTCGCGGACCCGCATGATGTCCACGGTGGCGAGGTCGATCGGCGTCCCGTCGGGTCGTGCCAGGTTCTGCAGGGAACGCGGGAAGTTGTGCAACGACAGTTCACCCGGGTGTGCGCGCCCGAACGAGTAGAGCAGATCGGCGGCGGTGTTCGACGTCAGATGTCGTCGTACGTCCGCGGCGAGCAGATCGGCCATCGCGTGCCGCGCCACGACGCGGTCGTCGAGTCCACTGCGGAACTCCACCGTGTCGGGTAGCAGCGGATGCATGCGGTAGACGGCGACGAACTCCTCGGTGAGGGCGAACGGCACGCCGTTGTCGGCGGTCGCCGAGCCGGGGATGCCGGAGAGGATCTCGTTGTCGGTGAAACGTGCGATGCGTCCCGACATCCGTTCGCCGAGAAGTCCGAACCAGTTGCCGCGCATCGCCGCAACCGTGGTCGGATGCGCGATGATCGCCGGGGTCCAGTCCACGGTGTGGATCTTGGCCATCGACGCTGCGTTCACCAATCGGGCGGAGTCGTATAGTTGTTGATCGGTCATGGCGGGGTAGGCGGACGCCAACCGGTTGGCGATCGCGTTGTGCTCGCGCAAGAACAACGAGTGCAACAGGGCAAGACCCACCCAGAAATTGGCGGCCTGCCCATTCGGGTCGAGCAGTGCCTCGGTCTCCGCGGGCGGCAACCCGACGTCGTCGAGCGCGATCCGCCCACCGTCGTGGGTGCGGATGCTCTCCGCGTAGTCGGCCGTCTCACCGTAGATCTGCGAGCCGTCCCACCAATGCGACACCGTCGAGGCGAACACGGGCGGTTGATCGTCTGGTCCGGTCGGGTCGACCGCGGTACGCGCGAATGTCATCGGGTCATGCGACCAGTCGTCACCGTCGGGTAGCCGGATGTGCCACGGATTTCCGGCCTGTGGCGCGTGGTTGAACCAATCGTGCACCTCGAACTGAATCCAGGCTGCTGCCAGCAGATTGAGCGTGGTGGCCGGGCGGAACTCGCGACGGGTCAACAGCCTTCGGCTGACCAGTCGGGGATTTGGTTCGCAGATGTCATCAGCGTTCTCGGGTGCGGTGCGCGGTAACGGCACGTTGCGGCCGAAGCGGCTCCCGGCCGAACCCGCACGAGGCTCGCCGAGATCGTTGTAGGTGCCGTCCACGCTCCGCGCCCGGTGCTCGTCCGGCGTGCCGACCGGTAGCCGGGCGCCCGGTCGGCCCGTGTCGACGAGGTTGTACGCGCGCAGCTGGCTGCGCAGTCCCACCAGCACGGCGAGCCCGACCGGCGTCCACAATCGGGACCAACCGACCACGCGATCGACACGTTCTGCAGTCTGCGCGAGTCCACGAGCGGTGGCGCTCCGTCGACGGGGTGTCGGTTCCGCACCCGCGGTGCGACGCGCGGATGTGCGCACCGAGCGAATCATCCCGACCATGATCACCTCCGACTCGTCCGGTTCCGAGTATGCGGGCACGTCGACCGAACGGCACGAGTAATCGACTACTCGAAGTACTCGCACCCGGCCCGCGGATCGATGCCGCACTCAGGTAGCGACGTACTCGTGTCGTCACCGACACCGCCGACGAGGATGAAGGAGGTCGCGGCCGCGCGGCCTGCTGGGAGAAAGGCGCAATGGTGATCGCACCCGTCGAGATCAAGGTGAACGTGGCGTCCCCGGTGACCGATTCGCTGGTGGCGCTGGATCTGCTCGACTCGCCACCGCTGTGGCGTGACATGTGGTTCGCCGAGGCGCGGGCACGTGACGATGTGGGTGCACTCCCGCTGCTGGCCGGTCGTCTCACGATCCGCCTGCGCAGCGGCGATCGGGACGACGTCACCGTCGGGGTGCGGCCATGTGACACCGATCGTCTGGTCGGACGGTGGCGTGCCCCGTTCGAGGAGACACATTTCTCCTATCGACTCGAACGGGACTGGTGTGGGGAGCGTCGAGAGGTCGCGGCCGCGGCGATCAGTCGTCGTCCGCCGGGCTCGGTGGCGACCGCGCTGCGCGACGGCGCGGATCCGGCACACATCCTCGACGCGGCGCAGCGACAATTCGTGGTCACCTGTACTCCGCGCGGGATACCCATCGACCATCTGGGAACGCTGGGACCGGTGACCTGCCAGACCTGGCCCGAGGTGGACCTCGACGGTTGCTCGGTTCAGGTGGAGAGGTGGTCGGTCGCCGACGTCGACCTGCTCGAACTCGCGGTGCGTCTGCAGCCGCACCCTGGCGAGACCGCAGCGCAGTTCGAGGTCCGCGCGATGTCCGCGCACCGAGCGATCCGCGCGACGGTGACCCGGCGCGCCCTGTCGATCGCGGATTTCCGGGAATCCAAGACCCACCGCGTGATGACGGCGCTGAGGGCGACCTCCTGATACGAAACGGGTGGTGTGGCCTGCTGCCACACCACCCGTTCGACTAGTCCGTCAGACCTTGGCCTGCATCGAGCTACGGGCGGGGTTGCCCTGCTCGTCGACCTTGGGGTCGGGCTGGTCCTTCTTTTCGGTCACGCCGGACTTGATGCGAGCACCGATGTCGGGGTCGATTCGGGACCAGTATTCGAACGCCCGGGCCAGGACCGGCTCGGACACACCGTTGAGCAGATGGCCCACGACGTTGTCGACCAGGCGTTCGCGTGCCGCATCGTCGAGCACCTCGCGCACCATCGTGCCCGCCTGCCCCCAATCGTCGTCCTCGGGGTGGTCCACATATGCACTACGGACGATGTCGCCGTCCGCTGCCCACTGCGGCTCGCCCTGGCCTGCGTAGCTCGCGGCCGGCCCGCCCTTGGAGTTCGGCGCATACACCGGATCGGACACGGGGGTGATCCGCATGTGGCCGTCCTTGGTGTAGCTGTGCACCTCGTTGCGCGGCCGATTGACCGGGATCTCCTTGTAGTTGCCGCCGAGACGCGCACGATGTGCGTCGGCGTAAGAGAACACCCGGCCCAGCAGCATCCGGTCCGGGCTGAAGCCGATTCCCGGCACCACGTTGTTCGGCTCGAACGCGACCTGCTCGATCTGGGCGTGGTTGTCGGTGGGATTGGTGTGCAACGTCATCTTTCCCACCTCGTGCAGTGGGTAATCACCGTGCGGCCACACCTTGGTCAGATCGAAGGGATTGAACCGGTAACCGGTGGCGTCCTCATACGGCATCAACTGCACCTTGAGGGTCCAACTCGGGTGATCGCCCGCGGCGATCGACTCAAACAGATCCCGTGTGTGGAAGTCGGTGTCGGCCGCGGCCATCTGGTCGCCTTCGTGCTGCGTGAAGAACTCCACACCCTGATCGGAGATGAAGTGGTACTTCACCCAGTGCTTCACACCTTCGGCGTTGACCCACAGGTAGGTGTGCGATGAATAACCGTTCATGTGCCGCCACGTCTTGGGGATACCCCGGTCACCCATCAACCAGGTGACCTGATGCGCCGACTCCGGCGACAGCGTCCAGAAGTCCCACTGCATGTCGTGGTCGCGCAGATTGTTGTCTGCGCGACGCTTCTGTGAGCGGATGAAGTGCTGGAACTTCATCGGGTCCTTGACGAAGAAGATCGGCGTGTTGTTGCCGACCATGTCGTAGATTCCTTCGTCGGTGTAGAACTTCAGTGCGAATCCGCGAGGGTCGCGCCAGGTGTCGGGGCTGCCGCGTTCACCGGCAACGGTGGAGAAGCGAGCCACCATCTCGGTCTTGACACCGGGTTGGAACAACCCCGCGCAGGTGTACTGCGACACGTCCGCGGTGGTCTCGAATGTGCCGAACGCACCGCTGCCCTTGGCGTGGGGCTGGCGTTCGGGGATGCGCTCACGATTGAACTGTGCCATCTGCTCGATCAGATAGTGATCGTGCAGGACGATGGGCCCACCGGCGCCGACGGTCAGCGAATGCTCGTCGCTGCCGGCCGGTGCCCCGGAATCCCGGGTTGTGTAGATCGACGTGTTGTCGTCGGACATATCGCCTCCGAGAAGGTCTCATCCGTCTAAGGGCTGTGCAGTTGTGCGGACCCGAGCTGTTTGAGGTCCTTGGCCGATGCTACCCCGGCCGCGTGTCGCGCGGTCGTGGGTTGCCGGGCCCGTCGACGGATTGGGTGTGAATGATGTTGCAATCGAACCGCTTTGTTTGCCGTCGTGTGATCACACTACTGGGCCCCACCTCCCGACGCGGCGGAACGGAGCTTGTCCAGCAACGGTTTTGCGGCCGTCTCGAGGAACTCGGCTTGCGATTCGCCACCGATCTGGACAAGTGCGATATCGGTGAATCCCGCTTCCCAGAAAGGTCGCACGGCGTCGACGACGGCGTCGAGATCGGGCCCGCACGGAATCGATTCGGCCACATCCGCGGGTCGAACGTATTGGGTCGCCGCGGCGAACCCGGCGGTGGTCCGCAGGTCTGCGTTGACATCCCACCCGCCGCTGAACCAGCGGAACTGATCGTGGGCTCGGGCGACCGCGGCATCGCGATCACGATCCCAGCACATGGGGATCTGACCGATCGCGCGGCTGTCGATGCCGATCGTCCCGGTGCCGTCCGTCGCGTTCCAGGTGTCGACAAGACCCGGATTCGGTTCGACCGCAATCAGGTGGTCGGCGAGCGGACCGAACTCCTCGATGCCCTGCGCGCCGGACACGGCCACGCCCAGCGGCACCGTCTCGGGCAGATCCCAGATGCGCGCGGCGTCCACCTGGAAGTAGTCGCCACGGAAGTCGACGAGGTCCCCGGTGTGCAACGCGCGGATGATCTCGATCGCCTCGGCGAGCATCGCCTGACGGTCGCCGACGGCCGGCCAGCCTTCCCCGACGACGTGCTCGTTGAGGTTCTCACCGGCTCCGAGGCCGAGGGTGAACCGCCCGTCGGCGAGCAACTGCAGGGTGGCCGCCTTTTGCGCGACGACGGCGGGGTGGTAGCGAATGGTGGGGCAGGTGACATACGTCATGAGGTCCACGCGTTCGGTCGCATGTGCGACCGCCCCGAGCACACTCCACGCGTAGGGCGCATGGCCCTGCGCCGACAGCCACGGGAAGTAGTGGTCGCTGGACACCTCGAAGTCGAAGCCCACCTCCTCGGCGCCTACCGCGTACCGGACGAGTTCTTTGGGTCCGGCCTGCTCGGTCATCAATGTGTAGCCGAAGCGTGTGGGCATGGGGTGCGCTCCTTCGTCGAGCATCGGAGGAATCAGTCGTCCTCCGTGATTGCCTGCAGTACCGACGGGGTAACACCTCGAGTCGACATCCAAACCCAGGGGAGAGCATGACGAACGCATCCGGACACCGCGAATCACCCGACCGCGATGAGTCCCTCGCCGACACCGTGCTGCTCGACGTCGACGGCACCCTCATTGATTCCACCTACTTTCATGCGCTGGCCTGGATACGCGCTTTCGCAGCCCACGACCTGACCCCGGATTGGTGGCGGGTGCATCGAACCGTCGGCATGGGCGGTGACCTCCTGGTCGGCGAGGTCGGCGGCCGCGAGGTCGAGGACCAGCTCGGCGACGAGTTGCGGGCGGACTGGGCCGATCGCTACCGGCAATTGCTCCCCGAGGTCAGGGTGTTTCCGGGTGCCCGCGCGTTGATCGATCAGCTACAGCAGGCCGGCCACCGGGTGGCGCTTGCCTCGTCCGGAGCCCAAGAGTTCACCGAGGCCGCGCTGCGGATGCTCGGCATGGCCGGCGACGAGTTCGCGGCCGTCACCTCGTCGGAGGATGTGGACCGATCCAAGCCCGAGCCGGACATTCTGGCGACGGCACTGCAGCGGGCCGGCGGCGCCGACGCGGTGGTGGTGGGCGACACAGTGTGGGATGTCGAATCGGCCAACCGGCTCGGCGCCAGGTGTGTGGCGGTCCGCAGCGGCGGTTTCTCCGAAGCCGAGTTGACGGCGGCCGGAGCGGTGGAAGTGGTCGACGACGTGGGTGAGCTGGCCACCCGCCGCTGGTTGCCCTGACGGAGGTTCGTTCGACCTGGGCAACAGGCGGTGGGCATGGCACGATCACAACGTGTCCGAGTCGTCTGAAGCCGATCGCCTGCGCGACCTCGCGCGGCTGCGACGCGTTCGCGATCGCATCGATCGCGACTACGCCGAGCCGTTGAACGTCGAAGCATTGGCCCGTGGCGCCCACATGTCCGCCGGACACCTCAGCCGCGAGTTCCGACGGGTCTACGGCGAGTCCCCGTACTCGTACCTGATGACACGGCGCATCGAACGTGCCATGGCACTGCTGCGGCGGGGCGATCTGACCGTGACCGACGTCTGCTTCGCGGTCGGCTGTTCGTCGCTGGGCACGTTCAGTACCCGATTCACCGAACTCGTCGGTGTGCCCCCGAGTGTCTACCGGGAACGGGAGAGCGGAGCCGAATCCACCGCGGGGATACCGGCGTGTCTGGCCAAACAGGTCACCAGACCGGTCAGGAATCGAGAAGCCGCGAGCCGTTCTCCGCGTCTAGCGTGAGTCCCATGAGCATCGTCATCCAGTACACTTTCCTGCCGCAGACCGATCCGGACGCCGCCCTCGGGTTCTATCGGGACATCCTCGGATTCGAGGTTCGCAAAGACGTCGGATACGAGGGGATGCGGTGGCTGACCGTAGGACCACCGGATCAACCGCAGACCTCGATCGTGCTGCACCCACCTGCCGCGGATCCCGGGATCACCGACGACGAACGGCGGGTGATTCTCGACCTCATCGCCAAGGGCAGCTTCGGCGCGGTCACCCTGGCCACCGATGACCTCGACGGACTGTTCGAGAAGCTCGAGGCCGCCGGCGCCGAGGTGCTGCAGGAACCCACCGATCAGCCGTACGGAGTCCGCGACTGCGCGTTCCGCGATCCGGCGGGCAACCTGATCCGTATCGACCAACTGCAGTGACCACAGTCCCGCCGCCACGAAGATGTGTGGATACCGAACCGGGCATGCCGTCGTCGAACACCTGTCGACGCCAAGCCACCAGACGCCACCGGAGACCCTGACCGACAGTGCATCACAACGAGTTGCCCTGACCACGTGCGCCGACCCGACCAGATGGAGATCCTGTGAGCGCCCCCAGCACGACGTCACGATCCACACCCACGTCGCCTGACACCCACGTCGCCGACACCCACGACCTGATCCGGGTCACCGGAGCGCGCGAGAACAACCTCAAAGACGTCAGCCTGGAGATCCCCAAGCGTCGACTGACCGTGTTCACCGGCGTCTCCGGGTCGGGGAAGAGTTCGCTGGTCTTCAGCACGATCGCCGCCGAATCACAACGGATGATCAACGAGACCTACAGCGCGTTCGTCCAGGGTTTCATGCCGAATCTGGGGCGGCCCGACGTCGACGTCCTCGAGGGACTGACCACCGCGATCATCGTCGATCAGGAACGAATGGGCGCCAACCCGCGTTCGACTGTCGGGACCGCGACCGATGCGAACGCGATGCTGCGCATCCTTTTCAGCCGATTGGGCACACCGCACATCGGCTCACCGCAGGCCTTCTCGTTCAATGTGGCGTCCATCAGCGGGGCCGGCGCGGTGACGGTCGAGAAGGCCGGTCGAAAGGTCAAGGAGCGCCGCAGCTTCTCGATCACCGGCGGCATGTGTCCGCGCTGCGAGGGACGGGGCTCGGTCTCGGATTTCGACCTGACCGCGTTGTACGACGACTCCAAGTCGCTCAACGAAGGCGCACTCACCATCCCCGGCTACAGCATGGACGGTTGGTACGGGCGCATCTTCCGGGGTTGTGGCTGGTTCGATCCGGACAAGCCGATCCGCAAGTTCACCAAGCGCCAACTCGACGACCTGCTCTACAAAGAGGCCACCAAGATCAAGGTGGACGGGATCAATCTGACCTACCTCGGCCTCATCCCGCAGATCCAGAAGTCGTTCCTGTCCAAAGACCGTGAGGCGATGCAGCCGCACATCCGTGCCTTCGTTGATCGCGCGATCACCTTCACCACCTGCCCCGAATGTGACGGGACCCGGCTGACCGCGGAGGCCCGCAGCTCCACCATCGCCGGAAAGAGCATCGCCGACCTGTGTGCCATGCAGATCAGCGACCTCGCCGAATGGGTGCGTCAGCTCGACGAACCCTCGGTGAAACCCCTGCTCGGTACGTTGAGCCAGACGCTGGACTCGTTCGTGGACATCGGCCTGGGCTATCTGTCCCTGGAACGCCCGGCGGGCACGCTATCCGGGGGAGAAGCACAGCGCACCAAGCTGATCCGTCATCTGGGATCCTCGCTGACCGACGTGACCTACGTGTTCGACGAACCGACGATCGGTCTGCACCCGCACGACATCGCACGGATGAACGACCTGCTCCGGCAATTGCGCGACAAGGGCAACACCGTGCTGGTGGTGGAACACAAACCGGAGGCCATCGCGATCGCCGACCACGTGGTCGATCTCGGTCCCGGCGCCGGACGGGACGGCGGCGAGATCGTCTTCGAGGGGACAGTCGAGCAGTTGCGTCAGGCCGATACGCGAACGGGCCGGCACCTCGATGACCGAGCCCGGATCAAGGAGTCGGTGCGGACGTCCGACGGCGCCCTGGAGATTCGCGGCGCCGATATGCACAACCTGCGCGGCGTCGACGTCGACATCCCGCTCGGGGTACTGGTTGTGGTGACCGGGGTGGCCGGCTCGGGCAAGAGTTCGCTGATCGACGGGTCGCTGGCCACTCGCGACGGAGTGGTGTCGATCGATCAAGGCGCCATCCGCGGGTCGCGACGCAGCAACCCGGCCACGTACACGGGGTTGCTCGATCCGATTCGCAAGGCGTTCGCCAAGGCCAACGGGGTGAAACCAGGACTGTTCAGCGCCAACTCCGAAGGTGCCTGCCCGAACTGCAACGGCGCAGGGGTCATCTACTCGGACCTGGCGATGATGGCCGGTGTCGCCACACCCTGCGAGGTGTGTGAGGGCAAACGGTTCTCCGCCGACGTGCTGGAGTACACATTCGGCGGTAAGGACATCAGCGAGGTCCTCACCATGTCCGTAACGCAGGCCGAGGAGTTCTTCGGGTCGGCCGACGCCAAGATCCCGGCGGCGCACAAGATCCTCGTCCGGCTGCGGGACGTCGGGCTGGGCTACCTCACCATCGGTCAACCGCTCACCACACTGTCTGGTGGCGAGCGGCAACGGCTGAAGCTCGCCGCTCAGATGGGAGACAAGGGCGACATCTACATCCTCGACGAGCCCACCACCGGCCTGCACCTGGCCGACGTGCAACAGCTGCTCGAGTTGCTCGATCGACTGGTCGACGGCGGGAAGTCGGTCATCGTGATCGAGCACCACCAGGCGGTCATGGCGCACGCCGACTGGATCGTCGATCTCGGCCCCGGTGCGGGTCATGACGGCGGCCGGATCGTCTTCGAGGGCACCCCGGCCGACTTGATCGCCGATCCGAAAACGCTGACCGGCACACACCTCGCCGACTACGTCGCGACGCAGTAGTTCGGTGTGCTTCGCAGATTTCGGTGACGTGGCCGGATACCCGTCGTAGACTACTTTTGAAACATCTGTAGCGATTCGTTCCTTTGGTGCTCCGTTCCTGCGCTACTCGGTCCGGAGGGATCGGAGCACCGGGGGTGATGACATGGGCGGGAGCGCTGGAGTGAACGCGAAGAAGACGATGCAGTCGACGCTGGGCAAGGTCAGCAAGGCCTACCCGAGTAAGCCGCGGCCGCTGGCCGAACCGCCGGCCGGTTCGGGCCTCAAGCCGGTGATGGGTGATGCGGGCATGCCGTTTCTCGGCAACACACTCGAAGCGCTCGCCGACCCGCTCGCGAGCGCGATGGAGCGGTACGAGAAGTACGGCCCGGTTTCGTGGTCGGGTTCGCTCAACATGAACATCGTGACGCTCATCGGCCCCGAGGCCATCGAATGCGGATGGATGAACCGCGAGAAGGCATTTTCCAGCGAGCAGGGCTGGGAACCGATGATCGGCCCCTTCTTCCGTCGCGGCATCATGTTGATGGATTTCGAGGAGCACATGCATCACCGTCGAATCCTGCAGCAGGCCTTCACCAGGCCTCGACTCAACGGATATCTCGACATGATGACACCGCACATCGAGAAGACCCTGGCGAACTGGGACGTGGGCGCCGGGTTCCCCATGTACTCACGTACCAAGGACCTCACTCTGTCGTTGGCCACCGAAGTCTTCATGGGTGCGTCACTCAACGAGAGCGAAACGCATCGCCTCGAGAGCGCCTTCGAGGCCGCGGTCCGCGGCGGACAGGCAATGGTGCGCGCGGACGTCCGCGACTGGACCTGGGCGCGGGGGCTGCGTGGACGAGAAGCGTTGCAGCACTACTTCCGTTCGGAGATCGCCGCTCGTCGCGCCGGTGACGGCGACGACCTGTTCAGCGTGCTCTGCCACAGCCAGGACGAGGACGGCAATTCGTTCAGCGACGAGGACGTCGTCAACCACATGATCTTCGTGATGATGGCCGCCCACGACACCAGCACCATCGCCTTGTCGATGATGACCTATTTCCTGGGTCGCCACCCGCAGTGGCAGCAGCGACTCCGCGACGAATCGCTGGCGCTGGGCAAATCAACCATCGACTACGACGACCTCGACAAACTGCCCAGCCTCGACCTGGCCTTCAAGGAGACGCTCCGCATCAACGCGCCGGTGGGCATGTTGTTCCGAAAGACGGTGGCCGACACCGACATCCTCGGGCACTACGTGCCCAAGGGCACCCTGGTCAGCATCCATCCGTGGGCATCGATGCTGCGCGAGGAGTGGTGGCCCAACCCGACCCACTGGGATCCGGACCGGTTCTCCCCAGAGCGCCGCGAGGACAAGGTCCATCGATTCGCGTGGGCACCGTTCGGTGGCGGCGCCCACAAGTGCATCGGCCTCTACTTCGGTGGCATGGAGGTCAAGGCGATCATGCACCAGCTGCTGCAGCGTTTCGAGTGGTCCGTCCCGGCCGATTACCGACTCGATCTGACCTACGGCACCGGACCGACCCCCGCAGACGGATTGCCGATCGACATGCGTCGTCGGGTGATGCACGAGGTGCCGCCGCGCGCCTGAGCTGGTG
>NZ_JAPKFM010000031.1:0-69183 GCF_026262595.1 Gordonia aquimaris
GCCGACAGCGCCCGGCGAACCGGGCGCTGTCGAGTGGTTACGCGGGTCGTTCAGGCGCTGATGGACTTACCCACCGACTTGAGGTCGGTGCAGGCCTCCACCACACGCTCCGACATCGAGGTCTCGGCCTTCTTCGACCAGCCGCGCGGATCGTAGGTCTTCTTGTTGCCCACGTCACCGTCGACCTTGAGCACGCCGTCATAGTTCTCGAACATGTGCCCGGCGACCGGACGGGTGTAGGCGTACTGGGTGTCGGTGTCGACGTTCATCTTCACGACGCCGTAGCTGAGGGCCTCCTCGATCTCGCTCTTCAGCGAGCCCGAACCGCCGTGGAAGACGAAGTCGAACGGCTTCGCGCCCTCGGCCAGACCGAGCTTCTTGACCCCGACCTCTTGGCCGGTGTTCAGCACGTCGGGACGCAGTTTCACGTTGCCCGGCTTGTAGACGCCGTGCACGTTCCCGAAGGTCGCGGCGAGCAGGTACCGGTTGCCGGTGTCGCTCGCGCCCAGCGCGTCGAGGGTCTTCTCGAAGTCCTCGGGCGTGGTGAACAGCTTGTCGTTGATCTCGTTCTCCACACCGTCTTCTTCACCGCCGACGACGCCGATCTCGATCTCCAGGATGATGTTGGCGGCGCCCGCCTTCGCGAGCAGATCTTTCGCGATCTCCAGGTTCTCGTCGAGCGGCACGGCGCTGCCATCCCACATGTGTGACTGGAACAGCGGGTTCTTCCCGGCGTCGACGCGCTCCTGCGAGATCGCGAGCAGCGGACGCACGTAGGTGTCGAGCTTGTCCTTGGGGCAGTGGTCGGTGTGCAAACCGATGGTGACGTCGTACTTGGCGGCCACCACATGGGCGAACTCGGCGAGCGCCACCGCGCCGGTGACCATATCCTTCACACCGAGGCCGGAACCGAATTCCGCACCACCGGTGGAGAACTGGATGATGCCGTCACTGCCGGCATCGGCGAAACCCTTGATGGCTGCGTTGATCGTCGACGACGACGTGCAGTTGATCGCGGGGAACGCGTAGCCCCCCTTCTTGGCCTTGTCGAACATCTCTGCGTACTGCTCTGGAGTTGCAATGGGCATCGACGAAATCCTTCGAACGTAGGGTTCTCGCAGGCGCGAGCTGCCATCGCGTCTCAGTATGGCAGGTGCGCGGCGCGCTGTTGCGGCTGCAGGTGGACCCGCGGGCCCGGTTCCGCCGACGCTCGGCCCGCCCGGTTTGACCGTTACGATGGCAACCGTGTCGTCGTCAAAGGAGAAACGGGTACCGCAGGATCGTCCATCTCCCGACAATCACCGTCCGTCGGCCGGTGTCACCGTCGCCAACGTGGTGCGCGGCGGTCTGATGGGACTGGCCGAGACCGTGCCCGGTGTCTCCGGCGGAACGGTCGCACTGGTCACCGGCATCTACAGCCGGCTGATCGCATCGGCCAAACACCTCACCGACGTCCCGCGGGCGGTGGTCCTGCGCTCGGACTGGCGGGCCCAGATCCGCCAAGTCGACTGGTGGTTGCTCATCCCGGTCGCGATTGGCATGCTCATCGCCGTCTTCTCCATCGCCGGCGTGATGGAGACGTTCGTCACAGAGCAGCCCGTCTACTCCAAGGCGCTGTTCATGGGCATGATCGCCGCCTCGGTCGCGATCCCGTTCCTCGAGGTCCGGCCCGGCGACCTCGACGGTGGCGGCGCCAAGGGCCGCGCCGCGGCCGTGTTCGCCATGATGGCTGTCGCCGTGTTCGTGCTCACCTCGCTACCGCGCAGCGAGATCGCCGATCCGCCGCTGGTCCTGGTGTTCTGCGCCGCGGCGGTGGCCGTGTGTGCGCTCGTTTTGCCCGGTGTGTCGGGTTCGTTCTTCTTGCTGGTGGTCGGCATCTACGCACCCACCATGGCCGCTGTCGACGACCGCGACCTGCAGTATCTGTCGGTTTTCGCCCTAGGCGCACTACTGGGCATCGTGACCTTCGTGCGCGTGCTCGAATGGCTGCTCGAACACCATCACACCACCGCCATGATCGCGGCCGCCGGCCTTCTGCTGGGTTCGCTACGGGCGCTGTGGCCGTGGCAGACCGACGAGGGAGGCCTGATGGGCGTCGGTGACGACTGGCCCGGTGCGCTCGGGTTGTTCGTCCTCGGTGCAGTCGTGGTGGGGTTGGTGGCACTCGTCCAGCACAAGGTCTACTCCACCGACGCCGAGGCTTCGGTCACAGCCACGCCTTAGCCGACTCCCAGCGCAGAAGTACCTTCCGCTCCGGTTGCGCGAGTACATTGGTTCGTCGTGATCGACACCGCCCTTGCCACCACCACGACCAACCTCGCCTTGATGCCGGGGTTTCTGGACCCGGTGAATCTGCTGAACTCGTTTGGCACCTGGATCCTCGCCGGCCTGCTGCTGGTCGTGTTCATCGAGTCGGGGCTGCTGTTCCCGTTGTTGCCCGGCGATTCATTGCTGTTCACCGCGGGGCTGATCGTCGCCGCGAAATCCACCGACATCGAACCGTTCGCACCGCTGTGGGTGCTGCTTGTGACGATCCCGATCGCGGCATTCCTGGGCGACCAGGTCGGCTACCTCATCGGCAACCGCGTCGGATACTCGCTGTTCCGACCGAACGCGAAGGTGCTCAAAGAGCGCTATATCTTCGAGGCCCACGAGTTCTTCGAAAAGCATGGGCCCATCACGATCTTCCTGGCACGTTTCGTACCGATCGTGCGCACCTATGCCCCGCTGGTCGCGGGAGCTGCCAAAATGCGTTACCCGGTGTTCCTCACCTACAACGTGGTCGGCGCGATCGCGTGGGGCGCCGGTGTCACCCTGCTCGGATACTTCCTCGGGCAGATCGCGTTCATCCGCGACAACATCGACATCATCTTCCTGCTGATCGTGTTCGTCTCGGTGGTCCCGATCATCGCCGAGGTCGCCAAGCGGTTCCTGCGTTCCCGCAAGCCGGTCGTCGAGGAAACGCTCGAGGTGGAGACGCCGGAGAAGCGGACCTCATAAGCTTCCGCGCCGGCGGCTACGGGGTGTAGGCGTACGCCGCAGCCAGATCGATCCGCAGCCACCCGCCGTCGCTGCCCGACTTGTCGAGCGGATAGCCGGGGTCGATCGCGGTCCGCTGCAAGATGTCGAGACGCTGCGCGTCGGTCAGACCCGGGAATCGGCTCGCGAGCAGGGCCGCCGCCGATGCGGGGATCTGGTTGCGCTGAGCCGGCGCCGTCTTGGCGAAGCCGTAGGTCATCATCCGCCGATGCTCGGCCACCGCCTGCTGCGTGCTCATGTACGGGGTGTCCGCGGCGATGAAACGCGTCAGCGACCCACCGACGGCACGTTCGAGTTCGGCTCGAAGCTGACGTCCCGCCTGCTCGACGAGGGACCGAAAGCCCGGGTCGGACAATCGAGCCGAGACGAGATCGGTGGCCATGATCCGCCCGCCCATCACGTCGAGCGGGTAGTGCACTCCGAGCACGATGCGGCCCAGCCCGATCTCGCCGGCACGGGCGACGATCTGCGGGCCGAGTTCGGGCAGCCAGTACGCCAGCAGTCCGCCGAACAGGTAACCCATGCTGGTGTGTCCGGACGGATAGGAGCCGTTCCCGCCGAGGTCGGCGTAGAGGTCCTCGCCCGGCCGGTTGTAGCGCTCGATCTTTCCGGGCGCCACCACGAACGGACGCGGGTTGCCGAAGATCTCCTTCTCGATCAGGGTGGTGCCGAGCGGGAGCATGGCGCGTGCCGTGTAGCCCTCGGTGAGCGCGGCGACCTTCGGCACCCGGCCGTCGGCGAGCAGCTTGCGGAAGACCGGCCCGAGCCGCTTCCCGAGCGCTTCGGACAACGAGGTCAACCGATCGTCGTAGTTGATCGCGATCGCGTCGGCCTGCTGGGCCGGGGTGGCCGAGTTGTTGATCCGGATGACGGTGCGCAGATTCTGGTCGATGATGTCGGGGCGCTGTTCACGCAGAACATCGAAGCCGTCCAGGACCGGCACGTACGTCCCGCCCGGCGGATAGTCCGACGGGTACGGTCCGATGAGCTGGGCGGGTGTGAACGCCGCCGGCGCCGCCACCGGGGTGGGCGCGGCCGCGGCGACTCCCCCGGAGACGAGACCGAGACCGAGAGTCAGAGCAGTCAGTACGGAGATGAGCGCGGGGCGTAGGCGCGAGGTCGACACGGGTGATCACTCTTCCGTCCCGGACGTTGGTTGCGCAAGTGAACGATCGGTTACCGTGGGCGCGACCCACCGCCGCGGGCACAGTTGCGGGCAATCGCCGGAGAGCAGGGACCGATGAGCAGCACACCGTGTCGTATCACCGAGTTGTGGCGCCATCCAGTGAAGTCGATGGGTGGCGAGTCGCTCGAGTCGCTCGAGTTGAGACCCCTTGGGGTACATGGTGATCGGCTGTGGGCCCTGCATGATGTCGAACGCGACACCACCATCTCGGCTCGACGGCTGCCCGCCGTCTTGGGATTCTTCGCGCGGTTCGCGGCGCCACCCGGCCCCGACGCGGGCCCGGGGCGGGTACCGGCGGTGATCCTCACCGCTCCCGACGGCTCGGAGCATCACAGCGACGACCCGCAGATCCATTCCGCCGTGTCCGCGCGACTCGACCGCGATGTCCGCCTGATCCCCCTGCCCGACGATCCGCGCGCGCACCGGCTGTCGTGGCGCGAGCGGATGACGTCGCTGACCCCGGGGGCGCTCGCCCGCGATCTGGGTATCGCGTCCGACGAGAAGCTGCCGAAGGTCTCCGACATGAATGCCCGCGCGCTGTCGACGTTGACCCGCAACGCCACCCCGCCGGGTACGTTCGTCGATCTGTGTCCGGTGCATATCATCACCGAGACGAGCGTGGCCACCATCGCCGCCGCGATGGGTGTCGAGCACCTCGATCCCCGACGGTTCCGGCCGAACCTGATACTCGCCGGCGACTTCGGCGCCGACGGCCTTCCGGAGGCCCGGTGGCCCGACGCCACCCTGGACCTGGGTGACGCACGCATGCGCGTGGTGATGCGGACGGTGCGCTGCGTGGTGCCCAGCCGGGCACATGTGGGCCTACCGGTGGAGGCCGGTCTGACCCGTGCGGTCGCCACGACCGCCGACCGCTACCTCGGCGTGTATGCCGACGTCATCCGGTCGGGCCGGGTCCGGGTGGGCGACTCGTTGACGATCACGCCGCCGAGCCCACCGTCGGCGCCACGACGACTGGCCCGGCGCGGCCGCGTGCTGGCCTTCGACTCCGCCAACCGGGTCGCCGAGTTGCTGCGTCGCGGCTGACGCATCGGCGCCGCCTACCACGCCGTCCCGAGATCGGCATGCTGACGCACCCAGGCGTGCATCGTAATCCCGGCCGCCACACCGGCATTGATGCTGCGGGTGGAGCCGAACTGGGCGATCGAAACGGTGAGGTCGGCGTGGGTCTGGGCGTCGTCGCTGACTCCGGGGCCCTCCTGCCCGAACAGCAGCACACAGTCGCGCGGCAGGTCTGCCGTCTCGAGGCGAACCGCACCCGGCGTGTTGTCCACGGCGACCACGGCGAGTCCCTCGGCTCGCGCCCAGTCGATCAGCTCGGCCACCGAATCATGGTGCATCAGATGCTGATAGCGATCGGTGACCATCGCGCCGCGCCGATTCCACCGCCGTCGGCCGACGATGTGCACCGCCGCCGCCGCGAAGGCGTTGGCGGTGCGTACCACGGTGCCGATGTTGGCATCGTGGGCAAAGTTCTCGATGGCCACGTGGAAGGGGTGACGCCGGGAGTCGATGTCGGCGACGATGGCGTCGCGCGTCCAGTACCGGTAGGCGTCGACCACGTTGCGGGTGTCGCCGTCGGCGAGCAGCTCGGGGTCGTAGCGTGCGTCGGTGGGGGCCGGGGCGTCGTGTTCGGCGATCCACGGCCCCACTCCGACCGACGGCGTCGACCGCGGTTGCCACTCGGTGGGTCCGGTTTCCTCCACGGTCGTAAGTCGCTCCACTCGGGCCTAGCCGAGGCCGAGATCGGGCAAGCCGAGCAACGACCGGTAGGGCACCCCGAGGGCGGAAATCACCTCGTCGGCACCGGTCGCCCGGTCCACCACGGTGGCCACTCCGATGACCGTGGCGCCGGCCTCCCGCGCGGCCTCGACCGCAGCAGACGGCGAGGCACCGGTGGTGGAAGTGTCCTCGACGACGAGCACAGCGCGCCCGGCGATATCGGGACCTTCGATACGGCGTTGCATGCCGTGGGTCTTGGTGGCCTTGCGCACCACGAAGGCGTCGATGGCCGGGCCGTCGGCGTGCATGATCGACGTGGCGACCGGGTCCGCCCCCAAGGTGAGGCCACCGACCGCGTCATACGACCAGTCGGCGGTGAGTTCGCGCATCAGCTGCCCGATGAGCCGCGACGCCTCGTGGTGCAGCGTGGCTCGCCGCAGATCCACGTAGTAGTCGGCTTGTTTGCCCGACGACAACGTCACCCGCCCGTGCACGACGGCCAGGTCGGTGACCAGTTCGGCCAGGCGGGTTCGGGCGCGGTCGTCGACGGTGGGTGCGGACGCTGACGAAGACATGACGCTGCTCATTTCTGCAAGTGGTGGACGGTCACGGGTGCGCCGACGCGCGCCGCGAGGCCGACGACATCAGCCTTTGCGGTGACGGTTGGGACGATCGGGGGGAGGGGTGGCGCCCGGCGGCATGTCGTAGGGACGACGCCCGTCAGGTCCCGGCCGACGCACAGGCATCGGTTGCATGCGCCGTCCGGGTGCCGATTCCGGAGTTTGACTCCAGGCTCGTGTCGGCGCGGGTGACACCGCGTCACCCTCGGCGGTCGACGGCTCGGGCGCCGCGGTGGGCGGCTGGTGCGGGGCGGCAGCAGCTGCGGGTTTGTCGGCCTCGATCCGCGCGCGGCGCTGCTTGTCGCGCATCGACTCGGTCTTCTCGTCGGCCAGTTCGGCGCGTGTGGGGCCGTGCGGGTCGCGGGGGTCCGGGGCATCCTGCGGATCGACCAGTGGGGGTAGCACGCGCAACAGATCAGCGAACCTGCGGACCACCTCGAGCCCGGTGTCGAGCTGAGCGTCTTCGGTGGTCAGCGGCATCGAGCCGAGCACCCAGTTGCCCTCGTTCCACAGCACCTCGATGAACGGCGGGGCGTTGTTGGCCAACGCCACCATGCGCCGATCGCAGACACGACGCGCCACGTCGAGATTGTTGGAGAACATCACACGCGGACCCATCGCGCCCAGCAGCTCCACGTCTTCTTCGGCCGGCGCCAGGACGTCCTCGTGGCGAAGGTCGATCACGACCGGGGACGGGGTCGAACGCCGTACCGCGACCACGGTGGCCGTTTCGGCGAGGTCGAACACCGCCGCCTCGGTACCGGCGTAGTGCCCGTATGCGACGTCCTGCACTGCCACACGGTCGGGCACGTTCATCGTCGCGCGGTGAAAGACCTTGCGCAGCTTGGTGTCCGTTTCACGGAACTTGAACTCGTGCTGGTCCCCCCAGACCGCTCGCCGATGCCGCACAGCACTCGAACGCTGCCGGTCGAGCCACAACAGGGCGACCGCACCGGCGAGTGCCAACACGGCGATCACGAAATACACGATGGTCATCGCGCTACAGCCTACTATCGCCGCCGGTGCGTGTAGCGCCGGCGACATAACCCCGGTCCTTGTCGACGACGTTGCCGAGCACCGTGGCCAACGGTACGGACGCATCGAGGTAGCGCCGCAGGTTCGTGAGGAACTGTTCGGCGAGTACGTCGCGCCATCCGACGACGTCACCGCTCATGTGCGGGGAGATGGCGACGTTCTCCATCGCCCACAGCGGGCTCGACGGGTCGAGCGGTTCGTCGGTGAACACGTCGAGCGAGGCCGCACCGATGTCGCCGGACCGCAGTGCGTCGATCAAGGCCGGTTCGTCGACAAGCTGACCGCGCCCGACGTTGATGAGGTGTGCGTCAGGTCGCATCGCGGTCAGCACGGCGGCGTCGATCATCCGCTCGGTCTGCGGGGTCAACGGGGCGATGGCCACGACCGTGTCCACGTCACCGACATGGTCGGCGAGCTGCGCGGTCTCGACAACTGCGCCGAAGTCGGGGTCGTCGGTGCGGGCGGTACGACCAGCCCCGGTGACCCGGATGCCCGCGGCCCGCAGCAACCGGGCGGTGGCGCGCCCGATCCCACCGGTGCCGATGACAAGCGCCGACGTCCCCTCGGTACGCGTGGTCTCCCGATGCCGCCACACGCGCTCGCGCTGGTACCGCTTGGAGGTGTGTAACTCCTTGTGGTGGGCGAAGATCGAGGCCAGTACGAACTCCGCGATGGGTTGATCGAAAACACCGGCGGCGTTGGTGACGACGATGTCAGAGCGACGCAGATCGTCGAACAACAGCGAGTCGACGCCGGCGGCGCATACGTGCACCCAACGGAGATCGGCGGTCGCGGGACCCCAATTGTCCTTCAGCGCACGGGAAAAGAAGTCCCACACGAGCAGCACATCGGCTCCGGTCAGCGCCGCGGGCAAGGTCTGCGCGGTGCAGGGTCGGATGGTGGCGAGCTCCGAGATCTCATCGAGGTTGGCGGGCTCCGGGACGCCGTCGGCCCCGAGGATCGCGATGGTCGGTCGTTGTGTGGCCACGCCTCACCGTAACCAGGCGCCGCGGTTCTGGCCGCACCTATGGGTTCTGGCCGCAGTTCGGACGCCAAGCCGGAATCCGGAACTGCGGCCGGAAACCCTCCTCTGCACGCGCCGGACCAGGGACGATGTCTAATTGTTGACAATCCGACGATCGACCGTCACCGTGTACGCATGACCGTCACTGCCGAAGCCATGAACACCGCCCAAACCGCGTCGCTGAGTCCCGCGCTCAAGCAGGCCACGCCCGTTGTCGTCGACCATGCGCAGGGCTCGTGGATCCGCGGAACCGACGGCAACGACTACCTCGACTTCACCACCGGTATCGGCGTCACCAGTACCGGTCACTGCCACCCGCGCGTGGTCGCCGCAGCGCAGGAGCAGTGCACCAAGATCATCCATGCCCAGTACACGACGGTGATGCATCAGCCGCTGCTCGAACTGACCGAAAAGCTCGGTGGCGTGCTACCCCTGGGTCTCGATTCGGTCTTCTACGCCAACTCCGGATCGGAGGCCGTCGAGGCCGCCATCCGGTTGGCCCGGATGGCCACCGCCCGACCCAACATCATCGTCTTCCAGGGCGGTTTCCACGGCCGCACCGTCGCCGCGGCCAGCCTCACGACAGCGGGCACCCGCTTCTCGGCCGGGTTCTCACCGCTCATGTCCGGCGTGCACATGTCACCGTTCCCGTATGCCTACCGCTACGGCTGGGGCACCGACGCCGCCGTCGACTTCGCGCTGCGCGAACTCGACTACCTGCTGCAGTCACGCGTCGCACCCAACGACACCGCCGCGTTCCTCATCGAACCGGTCCTCGGCGATGGTGGCTACCTGCCGACCCCACCGCGATTCCTGGAGGGTCTGCGTGAACGCGCGGATCGCCACGGCATCCTGTTCATCCTCGACGAGGTACAAGCCGGCTTCGGCCGCACCGGCAAGTTCTGGGGACATCAGCACGCATCGGATCTGACTCCCGACATCCTCATCACCGCCAAGGGCCTGGCCTCGGGCTTTCCCATCTCGGCCATCGCCGCCTCCACCGAACTGATGAGCAAGGCGTGGCCGGGGTCGCAGGGCGGCACCTACGGCGGCAACGCCGTCGCCGCGGCCGCCGCCGTGGCCACCATCGACGTCATCCGCGACGAGAATCTGGTGGAGAACGCCCAAGTCCGGGGCGAGCAACTGCTCACCGGGCTGCAGGAGATCGCCGGGCGCTTCGACGCGATCGGCGATGTCCGGGGGCTTGGCCTGATGGCCGGAATCGAGTTCGTCAAGACAGACGCCGCCGACGTGCCGGTGCCCGATGCCGCGGCCGCCGCGGCGGTTCAGCAGGCCACCACCCGGCACGGCCTACTCACTCTCACCTGCGGGCCCGCCGGCAACGTGGTGCGCCTGATCCCGGCGCTGGTGGTGACCGAGGACGAGATCGCCCTGGGACTGGAACGATTCGCCGCAACGCTGTCCGATGTGTTCGCAGACGATACGCTCGGACAGAGATGACCGATGTCAGCACCAGGGGGCCGGCACCCACCGGAGATGTAGACGTCTCCGGTGAACTCGCCGCGCTCGGTCTCGAGGTCGATGCGTCCTCCCGCCGACGTGCCGAATACTCCTACGACGCTTCCAATTACCGGATTCGTCCGATTGCGGTGGTTTTTCCGCACACCGACGTCGACGTCGCGCGTACCGCAGCGTACTGCCACGCGCACGGCATCCCGCTCATCGCGCGTGGCGGCGGGACGTCGATGGGCGGCAACGCCATCGGCACCGGCGTCGTCATCGACCTCTCCCGGCACATGGATCGGTTGCGCGCCGTCGACGCCGCATCGGGCACCGCCGTCGCCGAGAGCGGCATCGTCCTCACGTCACTGGCCGCACAGGCCAAGGCGGCCACCGACGGTCGGCTGACGTTCGCACCCGACCCATCGTCGGCGTCACGTGCGACTCTCGGCGGCGCCATCGGCAACGATGCGTGCGGCAACCACTCAGTCCGGCACGGCCGTACCACCGATCATGTCGAGGAGCTCTACCTCGTCACCGCCGACGGGCTGCGGCTCACCGCAACCCGCACCGGCATCCATGCCACCGATCCGGACGATGCCGAAGCCGCGGCACGTGCGGTCGATCTCACCGAGCAGCTGCGCGATCTCACAACCCGCAACCTCGCCATCCTGCGCACCGACCTGGAGACCATCCCGCGGCAGGTGTCGGGATACCACCTGTCGAAGATGCTGCCGGAGAACGGTTTCGACATAGCTCGCGCCCTGGTTGGCAGCGAGGGCACCTGCGCACTGGTGGTGGCCGCCCGGGTACGGCTGGTGCCGGTCGCCACCAGTCCACTGTTGCTGTGCGTCGGCTACCCCAGCGTCAGCGACGCCGCCCGCGATGTGCCCGCCATCCTGCCGTACGCACCGTCGGCGGTGGAGGGCATCGACCGCAAGATCGTCGCGACGATGGCCGCCCGCCGTGGTCGCGACACGGTGAGCGCGTTGCCCGGCATCTCCGACCGCGAGTGCACCGCCTGGCTGTTCATCGACCTCGACGAGCACAGCGCCGCACAGAAATCCGAGACCAACGTGGCGGCCACCGCGAAGCGACTGCTCGATGAGCTCCGGGCCGGCGGGCGGATGATCGCCGGCACCACGGTGCCCGATCCAGTGACCCGCAAGACCCTCTGGCGGGTCCGCGAGGACGGTGCGGGACTCTCGTCACGCCTGGCCGACCCCGATGACGACAACGTCGACAGCGGTTACGAGTCCTGGCCCGGCTGGGAGGATGCCGCGGTCGCCCCGGACCGACTGGCCGACTATCTCGACGACTTCACCGGCCTTCTCGATCGGCACGGGCTCACCGGGGTGATGTACGGGCACTTCGGCGCCGGGTGCATGCACGTACGCATCACCTTCGATCTGCGCACCGCCGACGGCCGGGCGACCATGGACAGGTTCTGCAACGACGCCGCTCATCTCGTTGTGGCCCATGGCGGTTCGCTGTCCGGTGAACACGGCGACGGCCGGGCACGATCGGCTCTTCTCCCGGTGATGTACTCCCCCGCCATGCTCAGCGCCTTCGCGGAATTCAAGCGGATCTGGGATCCCACCGGCACGCTCAACCCCGGCTCCATCGTCGATCCGCCGCCGATCACCGCCGACCTCGCGCTCGCCGACGTCCCGGCCCGCACCTGGTCGACCATGTTCGATCTCGGCACCCCCGATCCCACACAGGCTGCCCCGAGCAGTGGCGTCGGGACCGACCCGGGGCTCGACCCGTTCGTGCACGCCGTCCAGGGCTGTATCGGGGTCGGGCGGTGCCGCGCGTCGTCGGGCGGCGTGATGTGCCCCAGCTATCGCGCCACCCGCGACGAGAAGGACTCCACGCGCGGCCGTGCGCGAGTGCTGCAGGACATGGTGCGCACCGCCCCCGACGTCGAATCCGGCTGGCAGTCCACCGATGTCGCCGATGCCCTCGACCTGTGCCTGTCGTGCAAGGCGTGCTCCACCGACTGTCCCACCGGTGTCGACATGGCGACCTACAAGTCGGAGTTCCTCCACCATCACTACGCCGGGCGTCGGCGACCACTGTCGCACTACTCCCTGGGTTGGATGCCGGCCTGGCTGGGCGTCGCCGGTGCGCTGGCACCGATGATCAATGCGAGCCTGCGCAGTCCGCTGCGCCGCGTGGCCGCCCGGGCCGGGGGACTCGACCCGCGCCGCAGCATGCCCTGCTTCGCACGTCGACGCGATCGGCGGCGTCATCTGGGCGCGCTGCCCGAGGTCGGTTCCACCTCCGACGTCATCTTGTTCATCGATTCGTTCACGCAGGCATTCCGGCCGCAGGTCGCCACGGCCGCCGCCGACGTCCTCGGTGCCACCGGCGCACAGGTCGGCTGCCACGCGGACAACTGCTGTGCCCTCACCTGGATCTCCACCGGGCAGCTCAAGCACGCGCGAAAAGTGTTGACGCGCACTGCCGACGCTCTCGACGACGGCACCGATCGGCCGATCGTGCTACCCGAACCCAGTTGCGCCGCAGCGCTACGCAAGGACCTCCCGGAACTCGTCCACACCGATGCGGCGCGACGGGTGTCGAAGCGGGTGCACAGCTTCGCCGACTATCTCCCGACGCTCATCGAGCAGGGGTGGACGCCGAGCGGACTACCCGAATCGGTGACGCTGCAGACGCATTGCCACGAGTACGCGGTGTTCGGCGCGCGCACCGGCGCGACGGTGCTGGAATCACTCGGCGTGCAGGTGCACACCTCCGACGGATGCTGCGGCGTCGCCGGGAACTTCGGATTCGAGCGTGGGCACTACGAGGTGAGTGTCGCGGTCGCCGAGAACGCCCTGGCACCCGCGTTGCGTTCGGCACCCGATCGCCCGGTGATCACCGACGGGTTCAGTTGTGCGATGTCGGTGGACCACCTATCCGCCACCGACCCAGAGATTCGTTCCACCGGACTTCATCTCGCCGAACTCCTCACCCGCTCCCCCGCACCTCCCCGCGCGCCGACAGAACCCCAGAACGCGCCGAGCGAACCTCCCGCAGCGCCGACAGAACCCCGATATCCGTCGACGGAATCCGATCCCTCATCGACAGCACCCGACAACCAGGAAGGAGCGTGACCATGACGGCCACCATCCCCACCACGGACGCCGCGCAGGCCATCGCGCGCCTGCACACCGACCTGTTCATCGACGGCCAATGGCGACCCACCGCCTCGGGTGCCACCTTCACGGTGGAGAATCCCGCCACCGGTGCGCCGCTGACGGTGGTCGCCGACGGTTCCGCCGACGACGCGCGTCTGGCCCTGGCAGCCGCCGCCGCACACCAGGCCGATTGGGCAGCGACCTCACCGCGCTCCCGCAGCGAGATCCTTTATCGCGCTTATCAGATCATCATGGATCGCGTCGACGAGATCGCCGCGGTGATGACCGCCGAGATGGGCAAACCACTGGCCGAGGCCAAGGGCGAGGTCGCCTACGGCGCCGAGTTCTTCCGCTGGTTCGCCGAAGAAGCCGTGCGCATCGGCGGCGACCACACCGTCACCGGCGACGGCAACAACCGGGTCGTGGTCAGCAAACAGCCCGTCGGCCCGTGCATCCTGATCACCCCCTGGAACTTCCCCCTCGCCATGGGAACCCGCAAGATCGGTCCGGCCGTCGCGGCGGGCTGCACGATGGTGTTCAAACCGGCCGAGCTGACGCCACTGACCGCGTTGCTGCTCACCGACATTCTGCGCGAGGCCGGCCTACCCGACGGTGTCCTCAATGTGGTGACCACCACCGATCCCGGTGCCGTGGTGGGTGAATGGATGACGTCGGGCGATGCCCGCAAGGTCAGCTTCACCGGGTCCACCGAGGTCGGCAAGATCCTGCTGGGCCAGGCCGCGGGCACGGTGATGCGCACGTCGATGGAACTCGGCGGCAACGCCCCGTTCATCGTGTGCGCCGACGCCGACGTCGACCGGGCCATCGACGGCGTGATGGTGGCCAAGATGCGCAACATGGGCCAGGCCTGCACCGCGGCCAATCGGATCTTTGTGCACCGCGACGTGCTCGACGCCTTCACCGACAAACTGTCGGCACGTATGGGCGGGCTCGTCGTCGGCGACGGCGCCGCCGACGGCACCCAGGTGGGTCCGCTCGTCGAGCAGAAGGCCACCGACAAGGTCACCACCCTCGTCGACGACGCACTCGAGCGTGGCGCCCGCATCGTCTGCGGCGGTGAGCGACCGGATGGACCCGGGCATTTCTATCCGCCCACCGTGCTGACCGATGTGGATCCGGCCGCCGACCTCATGCACACCGAGATCTTCGGCCCGGTGGCAGCGATCATCCCGTTCGGCACCGCCGGCGGTGACGCGAAGTCCGATGACGACGAGGTGCTGCGGTTGGCCAACGACACCCCGTGGGGCCTGGTCGGTTACCTCTACACCCAGGACATCGACCGAGCCGACCGGTTGTCGACGGATCTGCAGGTCGGCATGGTGGGTGTCAACACCGGCCTGGTCTCCAATCCGGCGGCACCGTTCGGCGGCATCAAACAGTCCGGCCTCGGCCGTGAGGGCGGTCGACTCGGCATCGAGGAGTTTCTCGACATAAAGTATGTCTCGCGGCCTATCGCCCGCTGACACACCAGTATTCACCGGCCGCACCATCGGCCGGGACGACCCGACAGGAGACCACGGATGTACCTCGGCGCTCAGCTGTTCACCGACAGCGAGTACGAGCAGCGCCTGACCCGTGTCCGCGAACTCATGGACCGGCAGGGCCTCTCGGCGATCATCGTCACCGACCCCGCCAACATCTTCTATCTCATCGGGTACAACGCGTGGTCGTTCTACACCCCACAGATGCTCTTCGTGCCGATCGAGGGCGAGATGGTGTTCTTCGCCCGGGAGATGGATGCGCACGGCGCACACCGGACTTCATGGCTACCCGAGGATCAGATTGTCGGCTACCCGGAGAGCTACGTGCACCGTCCGCACGTCCACGCATTCGACTGGGTGGCATGGGCGTTGCGCCAGCGCCACCAGATCGCACCGGCGTCGCGGGCCGGGTCGGTGGGGTTGGAGATGGATTCGCACTTCTTCTCTCCCAAGGCCTACCGGGCCCTGTACAACGCCATTCCGGAATGGAAACTGGTGGACAACTTCGAATTGGTCAACTGGGTGCGGTCGGTGAAATCCGACGCCGAGATCCAGTTGATGCGCCAGGCCGGCATGGTGTGTTCGGAGGCGATGCGCGCAGCCATCGAGACCATCGACGTCGGTGTTCGCCAATGCGATGCAGCTGCGGCGATCTCGCAGGCGCAGATCACCGGGACATCGGACTTCGGCGGTGACTATCCGGCGATCGTGCCGATGATGCCGACCGGGGCCGCCGCCGACACACCGCATCTCACCTGGCATCAGGGCACGTTCACCGACGACGAGGCGGTCGTCATCGAACTCACCGGCGCCCACAACCGATATCACTGTCCCTTGGCCCGCACGGTGTCCCTCGGCACACCGTCGAAAGATCTCGACTACGTCGCCAACGCCACCGCGGAAGGTCTCAACAACGTCCTCGAGGCCATCCGTCCGGGCGTCGCCACTCGCGAACTGGCGTCCACCTGGAACTGGACGCTGGCCAAGTACGGGCTCGAAAAGCCATCCCGCCTGGGCTATTCGATCGGTATCGGATACCCGCCCGACTGGGGCGAGCGCACCATCAGCATCCGCACTGAGGACGAGACGATCCTGGAGACCAACATGACCTTCCACATCGTGTGCGGAATGTGGATGGACGACTACGGTTTCGAACTCTCCGAATCGGTGCGGGTCAGCCCCACCGGAGTGGAGACGTTCACGAGTTTCCCGCGGGAGCTGATCCGAAAATGAAGCCCCGATCCCTGACGGCCGAGCGTCACCCCCCGCCCCCTGAGGAGCGAGGCGCTAGCCGAGCGTCACGAAGGGCCCCAACCACGCCGAGAGAGGTGAACCGATGACCGCCACCGCCGACACCCACAACCTGCGCCATTCCGGTCCCACCCTGCCGCTGGCGGGCCGGGCCAAAGATCTGGTCGGCTCGATGATCGACTCGTCCACGTCGCTGCTGGCGGCCCAGACCCACGACATCGTGCGCTTCGCGATGGGCTCACCCGCCGACGAAGCGGTACCGGCCGACGAGTTCCGGCAGATCGCCGGGGAGATCCTCGACAACTCGTCGTTCACCTACGGCGCCACCGAGGGTGAACCGCGCCTGCTACAACTGCTGGTCGACTACCTGGCCACCACCCCGGATCCGTCCAGCCTCGACCGGCTGGTCATCACCACCGGCGGCATGCAGGGCCTCGATCTGGCCTGCAAGCTGTTCGTCGATCCGGGCGATCTGGTGATCGTGGAGTCACCCACGTACACCAACGGCAGCGCCACCGCCCTCTCCTACGGTGCGCAGCTGCTCGAGGTCCCGACCGACGAGGACGGCATGCAGGTCGACACCCTCGAGGATCTCGTCTCCCACACCCATCAGACGCCCAAGGCGATCTACACGATCCCCACCTTCCAGAACCCGTCGGGTGTGACCCTGTCCGAGGAGCGCCGACGCGAACTGCTGCGCCTGGCCCACAAGTGGGGTGCGGTGATCATCGACGACGACCCGTACGGCCTGCTGCGTTTCGCCGGCGAGGACCTGCCCACGTTCCAGACGCTGAGCCCCAAGGACCCACTGATCTTCTCGGTGCGGACGTTCTCCAAGATCCTCGCGCCGGGCTGGCGGGTCGGCTGGGTCGACGCCGACGCGTCGTTGCGCCAACTGCTCATCAACGGCAAGCAGGCGATGGACACCTGCACGAATGTGCCGAACCAGCACATCGTGGCCGAGTACATCGCCCGCGGCGGCCTGGAGGATCATCTCGCCGGAATCCGCAAGCTCTACCGGGAACGCAAGGAGGCCATGCTGGACTCCATCGCTCGACATCTCGGCGATCGGGTGGTCACCACCAACCCGGACGGCGGCTTCTTCCTCTGGGTCACCCTGCGTGAGGAGTTCGCCGAGATCGACACCCGCGAGTTGTTCGAGCAGGCGCTGGCCGACGGGGTGGCGTTCATCCCCGGTCCCGCGCTGTCGCCGGGTGGTCGGTTCCGCAACGCCATGCGGCTGTGCTTCGCCTCGAGTACCCCGGAGCGGATCGAGGAGGGCATCGCCCGCCTGACCGGCACGCTGGAGAAGATGGCTCATACTGGATGACGGAATCCATTCGATGACCAGAAGAGCTCCCGGAGGTCGCGACGTGTCCCTGTCCGAAGCCGAGTCCGGCGTGTTGTCCCACATCAACGCCGATACCGTCGCCATGCTGACGGCGAGTCTCGTCGAGGCATCCAGTGAGAATCCCGGCGGCACCGAGGCCGCAGCGGTCGAGGTGCTCGAGAAGGCCTGCCGCAGCGCGGGTTTCTCGGTCGCGACGCGAGAAGTGGAGCCGGGGCGACCGAATCTGGTGGCCACCATGGCCGCCGGTGACGGACCGGGGTTGATGTTGCTGGGACACTCCGATGTGGTGCCCGCCGGCCCGGGCTGGTCGGCGGACCCGTACCGCGCGCGCTATGCCGACGGCCGGTTGTACGGGCGTGGCGCCACCGACATGAAAGGTGGGTTGGCGGCGGCCGTGGTCGCCATGCAGGCGCTGTCACATGCCGGCGCCTATGGTGCCGAACTGACCGGACCTGTCCGGCTGGTGTGCACGGTCGACGAGGAGGAGCACGGGATCGGTGTGCGCGATTTCGTCGCTCAGCAACCCGATCACCAGTTCGCCGGCTGCATCGTGGCCGAACCCACCGACCTCGAAGTGGTCCGGGGGTGCCGTGGCGCCTCCTACCTGGAGATCGACATCACCGGGCGTGCAGCTCATTCCGGGCGTCCGGCCGACGGACGCAGCGCCATCAATGCGGCCGCGTCCATCATCGATCTGATCCGTTTTGATCATGATCAGCTGGCGATGACGTCTGACGACCTACTCGGTTCGGGCACCTGGAATGTGGGCACGATTGCCGGCGGCCAAGGCATCTCGGTGGTGGCACCGATGTGCAGTCTCGGCATCGACCGACGGCTGATGCCGCACGAGGATGCCCAGAGCATCGCCGCTCAACTGCGCCGGGCGATCTCGGCGGCCCACATCGATACCGACGGAGTGTCGGTGGATGTTCGGGTCACCATGGAGATGCCGGGATTCGCCACCGACGAATCACACGCGCTGGTCGGTACCACCGTTGGCGCCATCACCGATGCCGGTGGCACCACCTCGGTCGGCGGCTGGAGCGCCGCCTGCGATGGCGGCTTTGTCAGCCGCGATCTGGGCATCCCGGCCATCGTCTGCGGACCGGGCGAAATCCACAGCGAGGCACATCAACCCGACGAATCGGTGGCGATCGCCGACCTGGAGACCGCCGCCCGGGCCTACGCACTCACCGCCCTGCGGCTACTGAGCTGAGAGTCGGTCCGACCACCACCGCTGATCGAGTAACCCACCAGCCGCCAAGCCAGCGCGCGTATCCCCCCAACGCAAACCGACCCCCTAGCCGCCGGGCCAGCGCGCGCTACCTCTGCTGATCGAGTAGCCCGCGAGCCGCCAGGCGAGCGCGCGTATCGAGATCCCCCCAACACACACCGACCCCCTAGCCGCCAGGCGAGCGCGCGTTACCACTGCTGATCGAGTAGCCCGCGAGCCGCCAGGCGAGCGTGCGTATCGAGATCCCCCCAACACACACCGACCCCCTAGCCGCCAGGCCAGCGCGCACTACCTCTGCTGATCGAGTAGCCCGCGAGCCGCCAGGCGAGCGTGCGTATCGAGATCCCCCCAACGCACACCCGCCCGGCCGACCCCGTCAGGCCGCCCGTGCGGCCATCGCGAGATCGCGTTCCTTGGACGGGATCTCCGAGCCCCGGATCGACACTCCCGCGGTCTCCTTGAGGAAGACCAGAGCGACCATACCGATGGCGCACGCGATCATCATGTACAACGCGGGGAACAGATTCCATCCGGTCCCCTCCACCACCGCGTCGTTCACCAGCGGCGCAGTACCACCGAACGCGGCGGTCGCCACGTTGTAGGAGATCGCGAAGCCCGCATACCGCACCTGCGTCGGGAACATCGCCGGGAAGGTCGCCGAGATCGTGGACAGCTGCGGGATGTAGAGCAGCCCCAGGATCACGAAGCCGATGATGGCCCAGCCAAAGCCCTGGCCCATCAGCCAGTACAGCGGCAATGCGAGGACGAACAGGCCGATGAGCGACGCCCACCACATCGGTTTTCGTCCGGTCCGGTCAGACCAGGCGCCGAAGAACGGGATCACCGCCATCATCACCAACTCACCGATGAGGATGACCGCCGTACTGGTGTCCGTACTCATCCCGATGGTGTTCTCTAGATAGGTCGGCTGATACGCCAAGAGCGTGTAGTTGGCCACGTTCAGCGCGATCACCATGCCGAACATGACCACGACGGGCTGCCAGTACGTCTTGACGAGGTCGATCAACTCACGACCGGGTGACGCCTCGAGTTTGTGTTCGTCCTCGAGTTCCTCGAACACCGGCGACTCGTCGACCTGGGTACGGAGGTAGAGCCCGACGAGGCCGAGTGGGAGGGCGAGGAAGAACGGCAGGCGCCAACCCCAGGTCGCCATCGCGTCGTCGGACAGCAGCAGGTCGAGCAACAACACCACCGCGGATCCGAGGACGAATCCGGCGAGAGTGCCGAATTCGAGGAAACTGCCGTAGCGTCCGCGCTTCTTGTCGGGTGCGTACTCGGCCATGAAGGTTGCCGCGCCGCCGTACTCGCCACCGGTGGAGAATCCTTGCACCACACGCAGCAGGATCAGCAGTACCGGAGCCCACACGCCGGCCACGGCGTGGGTGGGAAGGACGCCGATCAACGCGGTCGCACCGGAGATCAGCACGATGGTCAGGGCAAGCACCGACCGTCGGCCGATGCGGTCCCCGATGGGCCCCCAGACGAAGCCGCCGAGGGGGCGGAGCACGAATGAGATGGCGAACCCGAGCATCGTGCCCAGGGTGCCGAGATCGCCGGGGAAGAAGGCGTCGGTCAGATACGTCGCGGTCGCGGCGTAGACACCGTAGTCATACCACTCGGTGGCGTTGCCGATGGCCGATGCGCTGATTGCTTTGCGCAGGATCGACTTTCCCTCGGGTGATTCCGGGTCCGGTCTGGGGTGCGCGTTCGCCGCGGACGGCGTGGGATTCGTCATCTGAGCCTTCCTCGATCTGGTTCGGCCAGTTGTCGTGTGTGGGGTTCACGGAGGTGAACGACGCGTGGTGCGATCGAGAAGCAACGATGACGAGATGGGACCGATCAGAGACCTGCTGCGATCACCCCGCCGACACCACGCCGGCCAGATCGGGAATGTCATCTCCGACCAGTCGGTGCAGTCCGTCGTTCATGTGCTCGATCATCAGCGCGTCGGCCGCCGGCGCGTTTTTCGCCGCGATGGCGTCGACCAATGCCTGATGTTCCTCTATCCGTTCCTTTCCCGATGCGTAGGTTCCCCGCATCGCCCGCAGACACATTCGCGTCTCCACCAGGATCGTTTCGTGCAACCGCGAAAGTCGCTGGCTGGCGGCGTGATCCACCAGCGTCTGGTGAAAACGCATGTCTGCGTCGGCCATCTCGACCCCGTTCGGGTCATCGATGAACTCTCGCATCTGTGCCACTACATCATTCAAGTCGTCGATGGCGTCGTGATCCCCACGATAGATCACCTGTTCCACCGCGGCACGTTCGACTGCAGTTCTCGCCACGTACATGTCCCGTATGTCCGAATTGTCCATCGACACAACGAAAAGGCCGCGATTCCGATGGCTGACGAGCAACCCTTCGGCGGTGAGTCGTTGCATCGCTTCCCGCAACGGTCCACGGCTCACCCCAAGGTCGGCAGCCAGCCCCGATTCGGTCAATTGCGACCCGGGCGCGAAGTCGCCGTTGGCGATGGCATCGTGCAGTTTGCGCGCGATGATCGCCGGCGTCGACTCCTGCACGAGCGGGGTCAGGACCCGTTTGCGTCCGGATCCTCGTTGCCGCGTTCCACTCATCTGCATTACCCCTTGTTGTTTACTCTCATGCACGCCGATACGAGAGTGTTTCGCCGCGCGCGCCGCCCATCCAGATGTCGTTGCACGCCGCGGCGAACGCGTCGAGCCCCTCGGTGATGGTCCCGAACACGTTGCCCGGCACCCAGCCCACGTCCCCGTTGATCAGCAGATTGTTGCGTCCGTAGAAGACCGCGAGATCGATCAGCAGGCGATGCGCGCCCGGCGCACCGCCGGGTTCATACCCGTAAGCAGGGTTGTCGAGCACGCCGTCGAAGGTGAAGTAGCACAGGTCGCCGGGGATCGGGGTCACGGTGGTGTTCTCCGGACCCGGCTCGACCGGCGCGAAGGACGGTAGCAGGGTGTAGATCTCGTTGCGGGCGAACTTGCCGTGATATACCTGGTCACCCAACGGAAGCGCATCCCACACGGCCGCCGCGGTACGCGGCGCCTCGTCGTCGAGCAAGCGCGCCACCGCGGTGACACCGCGCTGTTCGAGTGTGACCGTGATGTAGCGGTCGCTCATCGTGCGCCCTCCCGGGTCCGGAACGGCGCGATACGCTCGTATGCCGCCGCCACCCGCAGTACCGTGTCGTCGGCGTGGCGGGCACCGACGATCTGCAGGCCGGTCGGCAACGGCGCAATCGCGTCATCGTCGAATCCGCTCGGCACTGTGATCGCCGGTTGACCGGTCAGGTTGAACGGATAGGAATAGGGCGTCCACGACGTCCAGTCCGGCGAGTCAGATCCAGCCGGCACGTCGACGCCGGCCTCGAACGCTACCCGCGGCGTGCTGGGTGTGATGAGCACGTCGTAGTCGAGATGCAGGTTACCCATCTCGACGCCGAGCGCCATCCGCACGGCGGTGGCATCGAGGTAGTCGGTTGCCGAGAAACCGGCGTGACGGGCCAATGCCGCAGCCAAACCGTGGTCGATCTTCTCGTGCGCGCCCGGGCCCAGCGCGCGCACCACCACGTCGGCGCCACTGAACCACAGGATGTGATACGCCCATGCCGGGTCCGACCAGCTCAGGTCGATCTCGGTCACCGAGGCACCCAGCCCACGCAATGCATCGACGGCTACCTCGGTGTTGCGTTGCACCACTGGGGAGTTGGTTCCGAAACCCAGATCGGGGCTGTAGGCGATCCGGACTCCGTCCAGATGATCCGGTGCGAGCGCGAGCTTCTCGGCCGAACTCGTGGTCGGTGTCGGCATCGCCCACCAATCGCGCGGATCGAATCCACTCAGCACGTCGAGCATCGTCGCGCAGTCGGCGACCGTGCGCGTCATCGGGCCGGCATGTGCCAGAGTCCCGAAGGGACTCGCCGGATACAGCGGGACACGACCAAAGGTCGGTTTGAAACCGACGATCCCGCAGAAGGATGCGGGAATGCGGATCGATCCGCCGCCATCGGTGCCGACCGACAGCGGACCGAGACCGGCCGCCACCGCCGCCGCACTGCCGCCACTCGAGCCACCAGAGGTGCGGTCGGAGTTCCACGGGTTGCGGGTGACACCGCACCGCGGGCTGTCGGTGACGCCCTTCCAGCCGAACTCCGGCGTGGTGACCTTGCCCAGCAGCACCGCGCCCGCCTCACGCAAGCGTGCCACCACCGGAGCATCGACGGTCCAGGCGTCGTCCTCGGGTTGAATCAGTTCGGATCCCCGCAGGGTGGGCCAGCCCGCTGTCAGGAAGAGATCCTTGATGCTCACCGGCACGCCATCGAGCGGACCCACGGGAATGCCTTCCGCGTGTCGTCGGGCGGACTCGCGGGCGTCGCGCATCGCCGCGTCGGAGTCGACCAGGCAGAATGCGTTGATGACAGGGTTCTCGTCGTCGATGGTCGCGAGTAGTTCTTCGGTCACGGCGACCGGGGAGAGTGCCCCCGACCGGTACCCCGCCCCGAGCTCGGTGGCGGTGCACCAGCGTGCGGTTGTGTCCATCGGTTCCTTCAGCAGATCGTGTAGTTCTTGGTAGATTGTTGACAATCTACCCGGGAGGTCTGTGAGTGACAACCAGAACGCCAACCGTCGCATTGCTCTATCCAGGTCATGCCGCCGAGGACGACTACCCGCTCGCCGAAACCGCCCTCGACGGCGCGATCCGGCTGCCGGTGGTCATCACCGAGATCGAATCCGACGATCACACGGTGGAGGCCATGCGCGCCGTGGGAACCGATACCCCGCTGCGAGAGGGAGCCCAGCGCGCCGTGCGCCATGAGCCGGACGCCCTGATCTGGGCCTGCACGTCCGGCAGCTTCCTATACGGCTGGGAGGGCGCACATGAACAGGTCGCCCGGGTGGCCGAGCAGGCGGGTCTGCCGATGTCGTCGACGTCCCTGGCGTTCGCGGCTGCCTGCCGCGAGCTCGGTGTGACATCGGTATCGGTTGCCGCCACGTATCCCGCTCCGGTCGCCGACGGTTTCACGACCTTCCTCGCCGGCGCAGGCATCTCGGTGGTGTCCTCGTCCGCCCACGACGTCCACACCGCGACCGAAGCGGGAATCCTGGACGGCGACAACCTGTTCGAGATGGTCCGCGCGGCCGACTCGACCGACACCGAGGCGGTGTTGGTACCCGACACCGCACTGCACACCATCGGGTGGATCACCGATCTCGAACGCGAGATCGGTAAACCCGTACTCACGGCAAACCAGGTGACCACTTGGCAAGCAACACGTTTGGCCGGCCTCCAGCTGTCCGTCGACGGCTTGGGGACGCTGTTCGGCGGCACCGTTCCCGCATCCCGTGCAGTGCCGGTAGGGCATCCCCCGCTGGTTGAGTAGCGGCGAGCGAGCCCGCGAGCCCGCCGCGTACCGAAACCTCTACAACCGAACTCGACAACGACCCCACGCTGCCCGCTACTCGACAGGCAGTACGGACCGATCACGCACCTCGTGTTCGTACTGTCGGCGATAGTGTCGGTTCCGAGACCGTAGGAGCACTGTTGCCAGCGTCGCCGACACCACCGAACCGAACAGCACGCCCACTTTGACGTACTCCTGCCGGTCGGGATCGCCGGCGAAGGCGAGTTCACCGATCAACAACGACACGGTGAATCCGATGCCGGCCAGCATGGCCGCCCCGATCACATCGACCCACTTGAGACTGGAATCCAGCGATGCCGGGGTCACCGACGCCACCAGCCAGGTGGTCCCGAAGATCCCCACCACCTTGCCGATCACCAGTCCTGCGACGATCCCCATCGCCACCGGCTCTTGCAGTGCCGAGACGAGACCGCCGACCCCGCCAAAGGCCACCCCCGCAGCGAAGAACGCGAACACCGGAACGGCCACGCCCGAGGAGAGCGGTCGGATCGTGTGCTCGAAACGTTCGGCCAGCCCCGGGCCGTCGTCGCGATCACCGGTTGTGCCGGCACGCAACACCGGCACGGTGAACCCGAGAAGCACCCCGGCAACCGTCGCGTGCACTCCCGACTCGTGCACGAAGGTCCAGGTGAGCCCGGCCAGCGGCACCAGGAGCCACCAGGATGTGATGCGCCGCTGCACGAGAATCGCGAACAGCACCAACGGAATCACTGCCAGACCCAGGAAGGTCAGGTCGATGCTGTCGCTGTAGAACACCGCGATGATGGTGATGGCAAGCAGGTCATCGACGACGGCGAGCGTGAGTAGAAACGTCCGCAGCGCGACCGGCAGATGTGTTGCGACCACTGCGAGAATCGCGATGGCGAAGGCGATGTCGGTGGCCGCCGGTATCGCCCAGCCCTGCATCGCGTCGGCACCCTGACGGTAGGTCACGGCGATGAACAGTGCTGCGGGGACCATCATGCCGCCCACTGCCGCGGCGACGGGCAGGGCTGCGCGCCGCGGGTCACGGAGATCGCCGGCCACGAATTCCCGCTTGAGTTCGAGCCCGACGACGAAGAAGAAGATCGCGAGCAAGCCGTCGGCAGCCCACGCACTGAGGCTCAGGTCGAGATGCAGACCGAAGACGTCGGCACCGACCTGGGTGTCTCCGAGGATCTCGTACCCGTCGCTCCAGGGCGAATTCGCCCATACGAGCGCCAGGAGCGCCGCACCCAGAAGCAGGAATCCGCCGACGGTGTCGCGCCGCAGCACCTCGGCGAGGCGTCCCATCGGAGTCTGATGATGCTGCGCATCAACGGTTTCCGCCGATTCCCGCCCCGTCATGGCGACACATCGTTCGCCACACGATCATGATCCCGTGCGCTCACCAAGCAATGATGTACCCACATGTGGTGCGTCCTTCGCCTTTCGTCGTCGACAGTTTGCACGTGGGCGTCGCGACGGCGACATCACCTCGTGGCCGACCAGGCTTCCCGGCACACCGCAGCCCAGTGTAGCCGAACGAATCCTGATGGCGCACATCGATTACCGACGGGGATACCTCAATAGGGCCGAAATACGTTGCCCGCCAACACACCAAAAGATACGGAAGTCACTCGATCATTGCTCCCGACGTCAGGTCACCGAAGGCGTGATCGCGATGCCCACGGTGCCCGCCTTGCCGCGTCGCCACGTCGACGCCGTAACCAACACCTTGCCCAGTAGGCCGTACTTACGCCTGATGAGGTCGCGGACGTGTTCGGTGGCTGCCGGGTCGAGGATCTCGGCTGTGCCGTTGATCGCGACACCGTGGGTCGTCTTGCCGCGGGCATCACAGGCCTGCACCACGACCCGGCCGTCCCGACGGATGCGCTTGACCTTCCACGACTCGGCCTCCGTCCACATCACCATGCGATCGCCATCCATCGCCGCCCAGATGGGCGTGGGTTTCGGCGTGCCGTCCTTGCGGAACGTGGTCAGCAGGACGTACTTGGCGTCGGCGGCCTCGCCGAACGGTGCATCGGACATGGATGTCAGGCTACGCGCGCGAACAACGACTGCCCATCGTCGGCGGACAACGACTCGGCCACCAAGCCCGCTTCGGACAGGGTGGCCCACGCGGTGACCTGATTGGCCGACAGCACCGGCTTGCCGAGTTCGGCCTCCATCAGGCCGAGGATCTCGTAGGTCCAGAGATTGGTGCAGGACACGAAGATGGCATCGGCGTCGGGATGGTCGGCCTGCCGGATCAGGTCGCAGGTCACCGCATACGGAATCGTCCAGATCTCATGGTCACGGCCCAATCCTGCCTGTGACACCACCGTTCGGCCGGCCTCGCCGATGAAGTCACACAGCAGGCCGGTCAGCGCTGATGTGTACGGGGTTGCCACTGCGATGCGACCGAGGTCCATGGCGTCAAGCGCCCGCACCAGCGCCTCCGAGGTGGTCACCGCGGCCTTCGCTCCGGCGGCCACCATGCAGTGCGACAGCTCCTTGGCCCCGGTCATTCCGTAGACGAAACTTCCTGATGCACAGGCGTATCCGACCACGCGCGGGCCGACCGCAGTGATGCTGCGGACAGCGGTGGTGATGTCTGCGTGGTTGTTGAGGTCGCGGCACAGGTCGACATCCACCGGGGCGTCGATGAAGCCCGTGCGCGTGAAGTAGATCGACGCCGAGTCAGGCATCCACCGCCACAGCTCCCGGTCGAGCGCCATATCGAACGGGCACACCATCCCAATGCCCACCTGATGCTGGGGGACACCCGTTACCTCTACCGGTTTCATGCTGGAATGATGACACGTTGTCGGATTGTCAACAATCTGTGCGAGATGACATTTGTGTTACGCGATCGACGCTGGTCAGTCGCCCATTTCGATGGCGATGACGCGGGTTCTCTCGGTCCACGCGGGACGACACCGTTCCCGCAGGTCGATTCCGTTCCCGCAGGTCGTCGACGGCCCGCGCGACCCCAGACGACCCGCGTCAGCCGATTGGACCCGCGGGACGTGCCGCTGCCCGCGCGGCCGCGACCCGCTCGCGCGTCACACACTGCACCGCGTGGTCGTTGACGATCCCGCTGGCCTGCAACAACGCGAACATCGTGGTGGGCCCGACGAACTTCCAGCCGCGCTTCTTGAGGTCCTTGGACAGCGCCACCGACTCCACCGACGTGGTCTGCGACTGTGGCTCCGCCGCCGCCTCCGCCTCAAAGCGCCAGAAAAAACCCGGTAGTGAGCCCTCGTTCTCGATGAGCTCCTCCGCGCGGCGAGCGTTGTTGATGGTGGCCTCGATCTTGCCGCGGTGGCGAATGATGCCTGCATCGCCGAGGAGCCGGTCTACATCAGACTCGGTGAATCGAGCGACCTTCTCGATGGAGAATTCGGCGAACGCGGCCCGGAAGTTCTCCCGCTTGGTGAGGATGGTGCGCCAACTCAAGCCGGACTGGAACCCCTCGAGGGCGACCCGCTCAAAAAACGCATCGTCACCCTCGAGCGGGAATCCCCATTCCTCGTCGTGATACGTCGTCTCCGGCTCGACAGCGGCCCAGCCGCAGCGTGTCACGCCATCGGCTCCGGTGGTCACGAACGACATGGCACTCCTCGGGTTCGGCGATCAACCGCACCCTACCGCCGTCCTCCGACACGTCCGATGGTCAACGGACGACAACGGTTTTCCCGATGGCTCCGCCACTCTCGGAGATGCGGTGCGCCTCGCGGAGATTCTCGACGGTGAACCCCTCGAAGACCTGATTCGCCGTGCTGCGGATCGTGCCGTCGTCGACAAGCCGCGCCACCTCATCGAGTATTCGATGCTGACTGTCGTCGGACGGAAGATAAAGCGGTTTGCTGAACATGAGCTCCCAGTGCCAGCTCTGGCTCTTGCTCTTCAGCGGCAACGTGTCGAGTCCCTCCGGTTCGTCGATGGCCACCACCTGACCGTGCACGCCCATGATCTCGGCGTAGGTCTCCACGTTGCCGCGGGAGTGCGGCGAGAACACGTAGTCGACCCCCTCCGGCGCCAAGGCGCCAACCTGATCGCGCATCTCTCGCGGAGCCACCACGTGGTGTGCCCCCAGATCCCGTACCCAGTCGGCCGAGCCGGGCCGCGACGCGGTTGCGATCGCGGTCACTCCCGTCAGCTTCCGCGCCAACTGCGTGACCATCGAACCCACGCCACCTGCCCCGGCGACCACCAGAAGTGCTCCAGCGGAGGACTCCTCGAGCCGCAACTTGTCGAACAGCACCTCCCACGCGGTCAGCGACGTGAGCGGCAAGGCCGCCGCATCACCGAAGTTCAGTGATGCCGGCTTGTGCCCCACGATGCGCTCGTCAACCAGCTGGACAGCGGCGTTGCTACCCGGACGGTTGATGACACCCGCGTAGTAGACCTCGTCACCCACAGCGAAGCGGGTGACTGCCGATCCGACCCCGATCACGACACCGGCCGCGTCGAAGCCGAGAACCTTCGGTCCGTCGGCGGGATCGAACGAGGCGCGGACCTTGACGTCGACCGGGTTGACCGAGACGGCCCGAACCTCCACGAGCAGATCATGTGGGCCGGGGTCGTCCACGACGACGTCGAGCGTGACGAACGACGTGTCGGCGTCGATCGCACCGGGTGCGGTGGCGGCGATGGCAGATGTGGTTGTCGGCATGGCGCTGACGGTATCCAGAGGACCCTGGTTACCCGCAAGGGATATTGGTATCCTTCGGGAACCTATGCACGTCAGGAGGATAAATGAGCACAGCCCATCACCGCGGTGACGCCTACTCGGCCACATGCCCCTGCCGAGGGATGCTCGACCTCCTCGCCGACAAATGGAGCGCCCTCATCATCGGTGCCCTGCGGTCGGGCCCGATGCGTTTCGGTGAGCTCCGCACGCGACTCGACGGCATCAGCCCGAAGGTGCTCACCGCCACGCTGCGCCGACTCGAAGAGCACGGCATCCTGACGCGCACCGTGTATCCGGCGGTGCCGCTACACGTGGAGTACGCACTGACCGACCTGGGCGCCGACGCCTCGGTGCCGCTTGACGCACTTCGCGACTGGGTGGAGGACAACTTGCCGCGCTTTCCGCACTAGTGTCCGGCGCGGGATACCAGCGGGCCCGGCCCCGACGCCTCAGGCCGACGCGGTGATCGGCATCTGCAGTTCGGTCTGCCACTTCTCCTCGGGCTCGGGATGACTGAGCAGGTACACCTCACGTGCGGTGCCGTCGGTGATGTAGCCGTTGTCGTCGATCCAGGTGGCCAGGATCTGATATCCCTCACCGATGTTGGCCATCTCGCCGTGGTGCACATACGAAGCAACCTGCTCCTGCGCCGGCAGGGTGGAGATCACGAGACCGTCGACGGTCACCCCGTCGGCGACGGTGCATGCCGCGCTGACGGACAACTTGCCGTCTGCCGTGGGTGCATAGGTCGCGACGATCGGACCCGCGGGTTCCACACCGGCCGGCCCGAGTGCGGCGAACAATTGACCGAACAGAGGTTGGATGACGGGCGCGACATCGGCGGAGTCGGTGCTCTCGGCGACTCCGCTGACCGACGCGATCCGGAGTGCCTCGACGGATTTCACAGTGACAGAGGTGGTGCTCATGGTGCCTTCCCTTTCGATCATCCGAAGTCTCGCCTCGATGCGCCGGAGCCGGTCGGTGTCGGCCTCGATTTGGGCGGCCACCTGCGATTGCCGCAGAGTCAGCATGCCGCGCAGCTCGGCGGTGTCGACGTCGGCGTCGATGATCCGGGTCACCTCGGACAAGGTGAACCCGAGATCCTTCAGCGCGACGAGCCGGTTGAGTCGACGCAGCTGATCGGCCTCGTAGTACCGGTAGCCCGTGTACTCGTCGACGCGTGCCGGTTGCAGGAGCCCGATCGAGTCGTAGTGCCGCAGCATCCGCACCGACACCCGACCCATGGTGGCGAAATCTCCGATGGTGAACATGACACGATCACACTCCTGCCTCACACGGTGTCAGGGTCAAGCGCCCGCGGCCCGACGACCCATCGATATCGAATCGTGGCATCGGATCACGACTCTGTGACCGTATGCGGTCGACGGCGGCCGCGGGCGCGCGAGCCTGCCTACGGTGCGGATATGTCCACCCGCTGCGACGGCGCCACCACCACGTCCTCCCCCACGCCCGCGTATCTCCCGATCGCCGACCATGGCGTCATCGGCGATCTACGCACCGCCGCGGTGATCGGGGTCGACGGACGCATCGACTGGTTCTGTTGCCCGCGTTTCGACTCCCCGAGCGTGTTCGGTTCGCTGCTCGACGCCGAGCATGGCGGCGCGTGGACGATAGAGCAGATCGATGGGGATGTGACGACCCGGCAGTTCTATCTGCCTGACTCCAACGTCCTGGTGACCCGCTTCATGAGCGACGACGGTGTGGCCGAGGTCCAGGACCTCATGCCGATCGCGCGACCACACGATCCCGAGCACCGCACCCGCATCGTGCGGCGAGTGGTGTGTGTCCGCGGCAAGGTGAGATTCCGAATGCGCATCGCGCCGCGATTCGACTACGGGCGCGCCCCGCACACCGTCGAGGTCGGCGGTAACGGCCGCGCGACGTTCGAGACCGCCGAAACACGCCTGCACATCGCCTCCGACGCCGAGTGGCACGCCATCGACGACCGCGACCTCGAAGGCGTGTTCAGTCTCCGCACCGGCGAATCGATGACCACCGTCGCGGCCCCGGAATCCATCGCCGATGACTGCTTCACGCATGACCGTCGCCCCGAGGTCGTTGCCGAGACGGTTACCTTCTGGCAAAACTGGATCTCGCAGTCGACCTACACCGGGCGGTGGCGCGAGATGGTGCATCGCTCGGCCCTGACCTTGAAGTTGCTCACCCACGAACCGAGCGGCGCGGTGGTGTCCGCGGTCACCGCGGGATTGCCCGAGAGCATCGGTGGGGAACGCAACTGGGACTACCGCTATGTCTGGATCCGCGACACCGCGTTCACCCTGTACGCCTTGCTGCGACTCGGGTTCACCGACGAGGCCGCCGCGTTCATGCAGTGGCTGACGTGCCGCTTCGCCGACGGCGAGGACGACCTGACGGGTCCGCTACGCCTGATGTACACCCTCGACGGCGATCCCCCGCCGGAGGAGACACGGTTGGACTGGGAGGGCTATCGCGGGTCGTCGCCGGTGGTGATCGGCAACGCCGCCGCCCAGCAACGCCAACTCGACATCTATGGCGAGCTCATCGACTCGGTGTATCTGTTCAACAAGTACGGACCGGGCATCTCGTATCAGTCGTGGACTCAGCTCTGCGACGTAGCGGCCTGGCTGGTCGACAACTGGGACGCACCGGATCAGAGCATCTGGGAGGTCCGCACCGAACCGCGCCATCATGTGTACTCGCGGCTGATGTGCTGGGTAGGGCTGGAGCGGATGATCCGGATGAGTCGCCAGCGCGGCCTGCCCGGCGACATCGCCGGCTGGATGACGGCCCGCGACGAGATCTTCACCCAGATCATGGAACGCGGCTGGAACGAGAAGCTGGGCGCCTTCGTGCAGACCCTCGACGCCGACCGCCTGGACGCCTCGCTGCTCCTGATTCCGGCCGTGAAACTGTTGGCGCCCACCGACGACCGTTTCCAGAGCACGCTTCGGGCCATCGAAGACGAACTCGTCAGCGACTCGCTGGTGTTCCGCTACGACACCACCGACGGCCACGACGGCCTCGACGGCGGCGAGGGCACTTTCTCGCTGTGCTCGTTTTGGTACGTCGAGGCGTTGACACGCTCGGGCCGTCTCGCCGACGCCCGGCTGGCGATGGAGAAGATGTTCACCCACGCCAATCATCTGGGCCTCTACGCCGAGCAGGTCGGGTTGACCGGCGAACAGCTGGGCAACCTCCCGCAGGCGTTCACTCACCTGTCGCTGATCAGTGCGGCCATCAACCTCGATCGACGGCTGGCCAACTGATGAACGCCGTTACCTTTCCGTTATCCGAGTTGCGAATGGATCGCAGATGGTCTGCCGAGCGCGAGTGCGCACCCGGGTCGCCGATAGCGTTTTCGTATCGACTGCAGCACTCATGACGCGACAGGTTCATCCATGACGGTTCTCGACATTTCGCCCGCCACCGCGACGCGCACCGTGACCGATTCGGATATCGACCTCGCCGACCTACTCCGACGTGTCGGTGGCGGCGACCATGCCGCGTTCGCCTCCCTCTACGACAGCACGTGCGAGCGGGTCTTCGGAATGGTCCAGCGTGTGCTGCGCGACCCCGGATACAGCGAGGAGACCACTCAGGAGGTCTATCTGGAGGTGTGGCGGTCGGCATCGGCGTTCGATCCCGCCGCGGGGTCGGCGTTGTCGTGGCTGATCACCATGGCGCATCGCCGCGCGGTGGACCGCGTGCGGTCGGAGACGGCATCGCATCGGCGCACCACCGAATACGGGCTGGCCTCGCTACGCCCCGAGGTCGACGAGGTATCCGATGCCGTGGAGATCCGCGCCCGACGCCGGGAAGTCCGAGACGGCATGGACTCGCTGACCAACCTGCAGCGAGAATCTGTGGAGCTGGCCTACTTTCAGGGTCTGACCTATCGCGAGGTCGCCGACCGGCTGGGCATCGGGTTGCCGGCCGTCAAATCCCGCATCCGCGACGGCATGCGCAGACTTCGCACCCACTTGGAGCCGGGTCACGCTGCCTAGGGTGGAGTCGTGACCGCACACCAGTACGTCCTCAACTCCCCCGACACCTTCATCACCGACGCACTGCGCGGCTTTCTCGCCGCCAACCCGCGCATCGCCTGGCGGCCCGACCCCGGTTTCCTGCACCGTCGCGAGGCTCCGGGCTCCGGTGTCGCGGTGATCTCCGGCGGCGGGTCGGGCCACGAACCGATGCACGCCGGGCTGATCGGCGCGGGCCTGCTCGACGCCGCCTGCCCAGGCCTGGTGTTCACATCACCGAACGCACTGCAGATCGTCGGCGCCACCCGATGGGCCGACCGCGGGCAGGGCGTGTTGCACGTGGTGAAGAACTACACCGGCGACGTGATGAACTTCCGGATCGCCCGTCACCTGCTCCGCGAGGAAGTCGCCACCGATCACGTCCTCGTCGACGACGACGCCGCGACCGAGTCCGAGTCCGGTCCCGGTCGCCGCGGGACCGGGGCGACCATCGTCGTCGAAAAGATCTGTGGCGCAGCGGCCGCCCGCGGGGACGATCTCGCAACAGTCGCCGAACTCGGTCGCCGGACCGCCGACAACGCCCGCAGCTTCGCGGTTGCCTACCGCGCGTGCACCATCCCCGGAGCGCAGTCGGCGACCTTCGACCTCGAACCGGGCCAGATGGAGTTCGGTGTCGGCATCCACGGTGAGGCCGGCGAGGCGCGGACCCAGCAGGTCGGGGCACGGGAGTTGGTTCACCGCATGCTCGATCGCATCGTGGAATCACTGGGGCTCTATAACGGCGAGCGGGTGATCTGCCTGGTGAACGGCCTGGGCTCAGCTCATCCGCTCGAGCTGTCGCTGGTGTTCGGGGAGGTGGTCGCCGATCTGTCGCAGCGCGGCGTCACGGTCTATCGCTCGATGGTCGGCACCTATGTCACCGCACTGGACATGACCGGCTTCTCGATCACCCTCGTCCGTCACGACGACGAGATCCTGGACCTGTTCGACGCCGACACCGAGGCGCCGGCGTGGCCCGCCCGGACCGGCCGCGGTCCGGCGGAGGTGAGCGTCGTCGAGTTCGCCGAACCCGACGACGCCGCATCCGACGGCGACGAGTCGGTGTGGTTGACACGCTTCGTTTCTCGGGTGCTCGATTCGATCGACGACCTGACCGCGCTGGACCAGCAGGCCGGCGACGGTGACTTCGGCACCAACATGCAGGCGGCCCTCGGCCATTTCGAGGCGCCGCTTCGCGGGACGGATGCCGAGGTGTTGACGGCGATCAGCACCTCGTTCCTGGTGCGCGCCGGTGGTACCTCGGGTGCGGTGTTCGGGGTGCTGTTCCGTCAGCTCGCAGGCGCGTTCGCGGAATCCGATGACTTCGCGGTGGCCCTGCGCGACGGCACGGGCGCAGCGCTCGCCGAGATCAAGGACCTCGGTGGCGCGGAGGTCGGCGACAACACCATGGTCGACGCGTTGGCCCCGGCAGCCGACGCGTTGGCCGGGGGCGCGGCGCTCGATGAGGTCGCGCAGGCAGCCGAGGACGGTGCCGAATCCACCCGCGACACCACCGCCGCCAAGGGACGGGCCAGCTATGTGGGCGAGAATGCCCGCGGCGTGGTCGATCCGGGCGCGCTGGTCGTCTCGTGGTTGTATCGGGCCGCGGCCGAGATCGGTAGCTGAGGCCGGTCTCGATACGTCACTCGCGGGCGCTCGCGGCTACTCGACCACCGACTGGGGGCGGCTCCCCCGAGTTTCGCAGCGGCCCGACCCCACCCCGCGAGATTCGCAGCGGCTCGACCCTGCCCCGCGGATTGAGTAGCGCCGAGCGAGCTTGCGAGCCCGGCGCGTATCGAAACCCGTAACGCACGAATTCGCCCATGACTGAAATCGGCCCCCTCGATCGGCTCCGAGGGGATATCCCCTCGGACCGACCGCAGAGAGCCGATTTCAGTCAGTTCAGCCGAGCACCAACGACTCGCCGTCGGCACCCACATTCACCGGCACCACGTCGCCGTCGTGAATGTCACCGGCCAGCAACGCCTTTGCCAGCTGATCGCCGATCGCCTGCTGCACCAGCCGCCGTAGCGGACGGGCACCGTAGAGCGGATCGAAGCCACGCTCGGCCAGCCACTCCTTGGCCTTCGGGGTGACCGACAGCTCCAGGCGACGCTGCGCCAGGCGCTTACCCAGCTGGGCGAGCTGGATGTCGACGATGGACACCAGCTCCTCCGGGCTCAGCGCGTCGAAGACGATCACATCGTCGAGACGGTTGATGAACTCCGGCTTGAACCGACTGCGCACGGCCATCATCACCTGGTCCTTGTCGCCACCCGCGCCCAGGTTGGACGTGAGGATGAGGATGGTGTTGCGGAAGTCCACCGTGCGACCCTGACCGTCGGTGAGGCGACCCTCGTCGAGCACCTGCAGCAGCACATCGAACACGTCCGGGTGGGCCTTCTCGATCTCGTCGAACAGCACCACCGTGTACGGCCGACGCCGCACCGCCTCGGTCAGCTGACCGCCGGCCTCATACCCGACGTAGCCGGGAGGGGCACCGACGAGCCTTGCGACGCTGTGCTTTTCTCCGTACTCGCTCATGTCGATGCGGACCATGGCGCGTTCGTCGTCGAACAGGAACTCGGCCAGGGCCTTCGCCAGCTCGGTCTTACCGACACCGGTGGGACCGAGGAACATGAACGAGCCCAGCGGACGGTTCGGATCGGCCACCCCGGCACGGGCGCGCCGCACCGCGTCGGAGACCGCCTGCACGGCATCCTTCTGGCCGATGACCCGTTGTCCGAGTTCATCTTCCATGCGCAGCAGTTTGGCGGTCTCACCTTCCAGCATGCGGCCGGCGGGGATTCCGGTCCACGACGACACGACCTGCGCCACATCGTCGGGTCCGACCTCCTCCTGCAGCATCACGTCCTGGCCGGGGTCGGTGCCGGTCTTCTCCAGCGCCGCCGCCAGTTCCTTCTCGAGGCCCGGGATCCGGCCGTAGCGCAGTTCGGCGGCACGGCCGAGATCGCTTTCGCGTTCGGCGCGATCTGCTTCTCCGCGAAGCCGTTCCAGCTCCTCCTTGACGTCGCGCACAGCATCGATGGCGGTCTTCTCCGACTGCCAGCGAGCCGAGAGTTCGTTGAGCTTCTCCTTCTGGTCGGCGAGTTCGCCGCGCAGCTTCTCCAGGCGCTCCTTCGAGGCCTCGTCGGTCTCCTTCTGCAGGGCGACCTCCTCGACCTCGAGCCGGCGCACGATGCGCTCGACCTCGTCGATCTCGACCGGACGCGAATCGATCTCCATCCGCAGGCGCGACGCGGCCTCGTCGACCAGGTCGATGGCCTTGTCCGGCAGGAAGCGCGAGGTGATGTAGCGATCGGACAGCGTCGCCGCCGACACCAGCGCGGAGTCGGTGATGCGCACACCGTGGTGCACCTCGTAACGATCCTTGAGTCCGCGCAGGATGCCGATGGTGTCCTCCACCGACGGCTCGCCGACGTAGACCTGCTGGAAGCGGCGTTCGAGCGCGGCGTCCTTCTCGATGTGCTGGCGATACTCTTCCAACGTCGTCGCGCCGACCAACCGCAGCTCGCCGCGGGCGAGCATCGGCTTGATCATGTTTCCGGCGTCCATCGCGGAGTCGCCGGTCGCACCGGCGCCGACGATGGTGTGCAGCTCGTCGATGAAGGTGATGACCTGACCGGCCGATCCCTTGATCTCGTCGAGCACCGCCTTGAGGCGTTCCTCGAACTCACCGCGGTACTTGGCACCGGCCACCATCGAACCCATGTCCAGGGAAATGACCGTCTTGTTGCGGAGCGATTCAGGGACGTCGCCGGCGATGATGCGCTGCGCCAGCCCCTCGACGATGGCCGTCTTGCCGACGCCGGGTTCACCGATGAGCACCGGATTGTTCTTGGTGCGGCGGCTCAGTACCTGCACCACGCGGCGGATCTCGGTGTCACGTCCGATGACCGGGTCGAGTTTGCCCTCACGGGCGGCCGCGGTCAGGTCGGTGGAGTACTTCTCCAACGCCTGATATGTCGACTCCGGGTCCTCGCTGGTCACGCGGGCACTACCGCGCACCGAGACGAACGCATCCCGCAGGGTCTGCGGGGTCGCGCCGGCGTTGGCCAGCAGCTTGGCGACCTCCGAGTCTCCGGTGGCCAGCCCGACCAGGATGTGCTCGGTCGACACGTACTCGTCGTCGAGCTCACCGGCGAGCTGCTGAGCTGCACTGATTGCCGCGATCGACTCGCGGGAGAGCTGCGGCTGCGCGCTCGCGCTGGACACCGTCGGCGCTCGGTTCACCAGTGCCTGAGCCTGCGAACGAACCGTCGACGGGTCCACCCCGACCGCCTTGAGCAGCGGCGCGGCGATGCCGTCGGACTGATCGAGCAGGGCCACCAGGATGTGGGCCGGGCGCACGTCGGAATTACCAGCAGAGGCCGCCGCCTGCACAGCAGCGCTCAGGGCCTGCTGCGTCTTGGTGGTCGGGTTGAAGCTGTCCACGGGCGTGTACCTTTCTCTCTTTAGTCCAACAGGCTCAAGTATGAGCCATACGAGAGGTGTAACGCCAACAAACTTGAGTCTATTTCACTCAACTTGAGCTTCATCGGTGACGCAGGACACGTCCACGGGCGCGAGGAGTAGGCGCTTGCGGAGAGCGATAGGCGGCCGCCCCAACACTCACAACTGCGCCCGGTTGCGTGCCATGACCTGTTGTCGATTCGCTTCCAGCGCCGACCACTCCGGCGCCGCCGCCGCTGCCAACTCCCCTTCCACATCGAGGGCCGCCCCGGTTGTCGCATCCCAGCCCGCGTCGTAGATCCGCTTGACCGACCGCATCATCTCACCGTCGGCATCAGCGATCCGCCGTGCGAGGTCCCATGCGCGACCCAGCAGATCCTCGTGTGCGACGACCTCGGTCACCAGGCCGATGCGCAATGCCAGGGCCGCATCCACCACTTCCCCGGTGAACGACATCCGCCGCGCCCAGCCTGGCCCGACACGGTCCGGCAGCCGAACGGTCATCCCGCCACCGGGCAGCACCCCGACGCGGGCATGGGTGTCGGCGAAGATCGCTCGATCACTGGCGACCAGGAAGTCGCAGCCGAGCGCGAGCTCGAAACCCCCGGTGAATGCCGCACCATTTACCGCACCCACCACGGGTGTGGCGAGCTCACCAACCAGCCGGATGCAGTTCGACTCGCGGATGGCCTCGAGGTAGGCGGGTCCGTCGGCGGCCAGGCTCTTGAGGTCGAGTCCCGCGCAGAATGCCGGGTCGGCACCGGTGAGCACGATCGCCCGAACGGCGTCGTCCGCGTCGAGTCGGCGCAGTGCCGCGCTCAGGCCATCGGCCAGATCCGGGCTGAGCGCGTTGCGCGCCTGCGGCCGATCGAGAGTCACCAGTGCGGCACCGTCACGCACATCCACCAGCAGCGGTTCGGTCACCGCTGTGACACTACGCGCGGAACCACGGCCGATACTTGCGATTGCCCTCGATGATCTCGGTGGCCATCGACAGCGCAGCGCTCACCACGTCGACACCGTTTCGCTCCGAACGGTTCACCATGTCGCGGGCCGTGTCCGCGATGGCATCGACGCGGTCGGCGAGGCCGCTCTCGTCGTCGCGGAGTTCGGCTTCTACCGCGATGAGCCCACCGGCGTTGGCGACGAAGTCGGGGACGTGCACGATGCCACGCTCGCGCAGATCGCGGGCGAGCGCCGGGGTCGTGAGCATGTTGTTGGCGGCACCGACGAGTGCCGAAGCCCGCAACCGGGGGACCGCATGCTCGTCGATGACCCCGCCGGCGGCGCATGGTGCCAGCACATCGGCGTCGGCAAACAGAATGTCGGCCAAATCCGTGGCGGTGACCCCGAGTTCGTCGACCGCGTCGTGCACCCGTACCGGATCGATGTCGGCGGCGAGCACCTCCACTTCGGCAGCACACAGCATCCGGGCGACGTGCAGACCGACATTCCCCAGCCCCTGGATCGCCACGCGACTGCCCGCGACGGATCGACCACAGGCCTCCAGCGCGACCTCGATGCTGCGCACCACGCCACGCGCGGTGAAGTAGGACGGGTCGCCGCGCTGCGCGCACACCACCGGGACGTGACGTCCGATCAGCTCCAGATCGCGCACCGACGTGCCCATGTCGAGTGCCGGGATATAGCGACCATTCAATGCCGCAACATATTTGGCGTGAGCGATCAAGACCTCGTCACGGTTGGCCACGCGCGAATCGGCGTTGATCACACTCTTGCCGCCGCCGAGCGGCACTCCGGCGAGCGCGGCCTTGTAGGTCATCGCCTGGGCGAGATCCATCGCATCCGCCACCGCGGCCGCCCGAGACGGATAGCGACGCATCCGCACACCGCCCAGCGATGGCCCAAGCGTCGTATCATGTACGGCGATAACCGATTCCAGTCCCACCTCGGGATCTCGGCAGATGACGAGCTGTTCGAAATCGCGTTGGTGGAGTTCGGCGGTCAAGTCGGATGCTGCGAAGGTTGTGGTCATGGCGCCCGACGCTATGACCGACCGAAATGCGGCCGCAAGGACTTGGCGCGAACTGACCCGCGTGACGCAAACCTTTATCACCGGGAGAGCGCTTTCGATAAATTGTTGCGCATGGTCGATCTCGATGATGTTGATCTGGCCCTGCTGGCCTTGCTGTCCGAGGACGGCCGCGCCACCTTCTCGGAGCTGGCCGGCCGGGTCAATCTGTCCGTCGCAGCGACCAAGCGCCGAGTCGATCGGTTACGTGCCCAGCAGGTGATCACCGGATTCACCGCCACGATCGACCAGACGACACTCGGCTGGCCGGTGCACGCCTTCACCGAGGTGCGCTACGTGGGCACGTCGCAACCCGAGGAGATGATGCAGGCGATGACGGAGATACCCGAGGTGGAGGCCGTCTACACGATCGCCGGCGACCCCGACATGCTGGTGAAGGTGCGCGCCCGCGACCACAGCCACCTGCAGCAGGTCATCAACCATCTACGTCGGGGCGGCAAGGCGACCGGGACGAAGACGATGATCGTGCTCGGCTCGTGGCATCGGTGACGACGCACCAACGGCACCCGGCGAGCGTCGTCACGACTCTGCGCGCAAGAAATTTCCACACGAAGCCGGTCAATACGACGATCTTTGCGTCCTGACCCGGATTTCGCGTCTTCATCTGGCGTGTGCCACATCACACTGCTTGCATGGCGGGCACTGCCGGCACTCACCTGACAGGCCTGGGCGCAGCCCGCGGACACCGATCCCGCGCACCCCGGCCGACCGCCACAAGCGGGAGTTCCCGGCAGCCGGATGCACACTGCGCGAGCACAACTCGCATTGAGGAGACACCATGCCCGGAGTCGGCATATGGCGGACGAAGTCGGTCGAGCAGTCGATCGCCGAAACCGATGAGCCGCGCAGTCGATTACGCAAGGACCTGACCACGCGGGATTTGACGACCTTCGGTGTCGCGGTCGTCATCGGTGCCGGCATCTTCACCCTCACGGCCCGCACGGCCGGTGACGTCGCCGGACCATCGGTGTCGCTGGCCTTCGTCCTCGCCGCCGTCGCCTGCGGCCTGGCGGCCTTGTGTTACGCGGAGTTCGCCTCGACGGTCCCGGTCGCCGGCAGCGCCTACACCTTCTCTTACGCCACGTTCGGCGAGTTCATCGCCTGGATCATCGGCTGGGATCTGATCCTCGAGTTCGCTCTGGCCAGTTCGGTGGTGGCCAAGGGGTGGTCACTGTATCTGGCCGACTTCCTCGGTACTGCGACCACGGTCGAGATCGGCGGTGTCAGAATGGATCTGGGCGCGGTGGTGATCATTGGTGCCATCACGCTGACGCTGGCCTTCGGCGTCAAGCTGTCGTCGCGGGTATCGGCGATCGTCACCGCCATCAAGGTGGCGGTGGTGCTGTTGGTCATCATCGTCGGCGCCTTCTTCATCAACACCGACAACTACCGGCCCTTCGTCCCACCGGCGGAGGCGAACACCGAGAGCGGGGCCGGTCTGCAGCAGACGCTGTTCTCGCTGCTCAGTGGCTCCCACGGCAGCGACTACGGCTGGTACGGCCTGTTGGCCGCCGCCAGCCTGCTGTTCTTCGCGTTCATCGGGTTCGACGTCGTGGCGACCACCGCCGAGGAGACCAAGAATCCGCAGAAGTCCATTCCCCGGGGCATTCTGGGCTCGCTGGCCATCGTCACGGTCCTCTACGTGGCCGTCACCGTCGTCCTCACCGGCATGGTGAGCTATCGACAGCTGCGTACCGACGGACCACTTGTCGGCGATGGTACGGCCACCCTGGCGACCGCATTCGAGTACCACGGGGTGACCTGGGCGCAGACAGCGATCAACGTCGGCGCACTGGCCGGCCTGACCACCGTCGTGATGGTGATGATGCTGGGGCAGACGCGGGTGCTGTTCGCGATGTCCCGCGACGGGCTCGTCCCCCGGTCGTGGGGCACAACCAACCAGTCCGGCAACCTGATTCGCATCACGATGCTCGTCGGCGGAATCGTCGCGGTGATCGCGGCGGTGTTCCCCATCGAGACACTCGAGCAGATGGTCAACATCGGCACCCTGTTCGCCTTCGTCCTCGTCTGCGCCGGTGTCATAGTGTTGCGACGCACGCGGCCCGACCTGAAGCGCGGCTTCCGGGTTCCCGGTAGCCCGATCGTCCCGGCGATCGCGATCATCGCGTGCGGATGGCTGATGATCAACCTGTCCGTGGAGACCTGGATTCGCTTCGTCGCATGGATGGTGCTGGGTGTCGTCGTCTACCTTATCTACGGTCGGCGCCATTCGGTCCTGGGACGGCGACTGGCCGCCCCTCCCGCAACATTCGCAACTGGGCCCGAGTATGTCGCAACCGGCGCACGATCAGACCAGGCGTCGACCGACGACTGACCACCTGTTCGCTCATTCCGCACGCGGGTCGACCCGACCATCCCACATGGTCGGGTCTTCCTGCGGCGAGGGCAGATCCAGTCCGAGTGCGGACATGTGTGGCAACACACGATCGATCACCGAGTTCAGGTGTGCGAGATCATCGGCGTCCAGGGCATCGAAGATCAGTCGCTGCGCCTCGGTGCTGTGTCTCGGCGCAGCCGCACGCACCAGGTCCATTCCGGCTTCGGTGAGCATCACCGACACGGCACGACGGTCGCTGCCGTCGGACGACTTGACCCGTCGCACCCACCCCCGACCCTCCATCACCGTGACGGCGTGCGACAACCGACTCTGCTCACTGTGCGCGAGGACCACCAGACGCCGCATGCCGATGGTCTTCTCTGGCGCCTCCGACAGCCGGAACAGGATCATGTACTGCGAGTGGGTCAGCCCGCTGTCGCGCCGCAACTGAACATCGAGAGCATCGTCGAGCAGCATCGACAACGTCAGGAACCCACGAAACGCCCGCTGTTCGTCCGGAGTGAGCGTCATGATCGCAGCGTAGCAAGTTCTTGAACTTTCATACAGATGGCCGTACGATCAGAATTCATGAAGATTCATGCACACTCGCATGCGCTTCCTCGACCGACTGCGAAGGAACGACAATGACCGCTGCATCCCCCTCGACGATGCCGATGGCGTTCCTCGGGCACGGCAGCCCCATGAACGCGATCGAACACAACCGCTTCACCCAGTCGTGGGCAGAATTCGGCCGGTCGGTCCCCCGCCCGCGAGCCATCCTGATGATCAGTGCCCACTGGTACATCAACGCCACCGCGGTCACCGGCATGGCGCGGCCCCGCACGATTCACGACTTCTACGGATTTCCGCGCGAGCTGTTCGATTTCGACTATCCGGCACCGGGATTGCCCGATCTCGCCGGTGAGGTCGCCGACGTCGTCAAACCCACCTGGGTGGGCACCGATGCCGACAGCTGGGGTATCGATCACGGCGCGTGGTCGGTGCTCGCGCATGCCTTCCCCGACGCCGACATCCCGATCGTCCAATTGAGTATCAACGGCGAACGCGATCTCGACTACCACTTCGATCTCGGCGCACAACTGGCCCCGCTGCGCGAATCGGGTGTGTTGATCATCGGCAGCGGCAACATCGTGCACAATCTGCGCGCCGTCGACTTCTCCGTTCCGGAGTCCGGCTACGACTGGGCACAACGCTTCGACGATGCCGCACGTCAGGTCATGCTCACCAACCCCGCCGACTACCCGACACTGGCCGGCCACCACGACTATGCCGCGGCCGTGCCCACGCCCGACCACTTCCTACCCTCGGTGTATCTCGCCGGCCTGGCGGCCGGCACCTCCGACGACTCGTCCACAACCGTCCTCGTTGACGGTTGCTCGTACGGGTCGCTGTCGATGACGTCCTATGTGGTGGACTGACACGTACGCGTCACCGCAACGGATTTCCCCACCTCACCTCGTCCCGGATCCTGCGCTTGAGCAGCTTCCCACCCGCGTTACGCGGCAACGCTTCTCCCGACACGGCGGCAAACTGCGGCACCTTGAAGTCGGCCAGGCTGCGCCGGCAATGGTCGAGGACGGCGTCGAGGTCGAGCTCCCCGGACTCCGACACCAGCACCGCACCGACCTTCTCGCCCATCACGTCGTCGGGCACCGGCAGCACCGCGGCGTCCAGCACGCCGGGGGCCGACAACAGCACCGCCTCCACCTCGATACTGGACACGTTCTCGCCCCCACGATTGATGATGTCCTTGATCCGGTCGACGATGTGCACGCGACCGGCATCGTCGACCCGAACGACGTCCCCGGTGTGTAACCACCCGCCGATGATGGTGTCCGCATCCGCATCCGGGCGTTGCCAGTAGCCGCCGGTCACGTTGGCACCGCGGACCACGAGTTCGCCGACACTCCGGTCGTCGCCGATCGGCACGATGCCGATGTCCACCGACGGTACGGCGTAGCCCACCGAGTCGGCGTGGGCGACGGCATCCGCGTCGGGCAACACCGTGATGAGTGACGCGGACTCGGTCATTCCGTAGCCGTTCATCACCGTCGCCCGCGGGAAGGCAGCCTGGAGTTGTTGGACGAGCGTGGGCGCGATCGGCGCCCCGCCGTAGCCGACGACCCGCACCCCGGACACGTCCGCGCCGGCAAAGGCGGGATGTCTCAACAGCAATGCGTAGACCGCCGGAACCGTGATCAGGTAGCCGATCCGCTCGACCACCACGACGTCGGCCATGGTCGCAACGTCGAGCTGCGGCATGATCACCGACGTACCGCCGACATAAGCGGCCACCAACAGCTGCGAGTTGCAGCCGGTCACATGAAACAGCGGCACCGAGACCAGGGTGCGGTAATCCGAACCCAGATCGCGGGAGATGCCAGAGCACCGGATCATGTTCTCGGCGTTGGTGATGAACGCCTCGTGGGTGGTGGGCACCCCTTTCGGCCGGCCGGTCGTTCCCGAGGTGTAGAAGAACGCTGCGACGTCGCGAGCCGTGAGGTCGTCGGCGACGTACGGCTCCCCGATAGGCAGCGGCGTGTCCGGGGTGAGATCCACCCGCACCGCGGCATCGTCGAGCACGAATTGCACTTCGGCGTCGGCCATTCGTGTGTTGACCGCCACCACCACACCGCCGGCCAGCACGGTGCCCCAGAAGGCCAGCACCCAGTCCACACCCGCCGCGTACCGTAGTGCGACTCGATCGCCCTTTGTCACGCCCTGCTCTCGCAAACCGCCCGCCACGCGGCACGCCTCGTCCCACAACTGGGCGTACGTCAGGCGGCGTCCACCGAGTTCGACGACGGCCTCGTCCTTCGGAGCCGACAGGGCACGCTCGCGGACAACGTCGACCAGCGTCGCCGGCAGACCCGTGTACCGGGGCACGCCATCGTCGTCGCGGACGACGCCGGAGACGCCGAAGGGATTCCGGTCACGACCGATCTCGATGACGGCGCTGTCACTCATTCTTCGTTTGTACTCCGGGACAGCCGCCGACGCCCCCGCTTCGACGCATCGACGCGCGCGAGTACTCAAACCCGTCGCAACGCCAGCACCGGGATCGTGCGGACACCTGCGGTCTTGGCCTCGTACTCGGCGAACCCCGGATACCGCTTGGCCTGTTCGGCGTAGATACGGTCGCGGTTGTCGCCGACGACCTCATTGACGGCGACGTCGAAGGTCTCGGTGCCCACCTCCACACGGGCGCTTCCGGACGCGGTGAGGTTGTGATACCAGGCGGGATGAGAGGGGGCACCGGCCTTGGACGCGAAGATGTACATCAGCGCCGCATCGTCGTCATCGGGCATGAACATCAGCGGGGTGACGTTCTGCTTGCCGCTCTTGCGACCCGTGTGATGCAGCAGGACCATCGGCGCACCTTCGAACGGGCCACCCACCTTGCCCTCATTCGCACGGAACTCGTTGATGATCTGGGTATTCCAGTCGTCGGTCTCGCTCATGGTCACTTCCTTCGTCGCACGGTGGATCCCCCTGCGACCATTCCTACCCCGCCCGGGACGATCGGACGCGCGAACCGGCCAGAACGCGGCCGATGTCACGGCGACTCTCGACCGTCTGATGCACCAGGTAGTGACGTAGTGCACACAACTCGCGTTGAGACTTACTGCCTAGTAACCTTCGGGGTGATAGTCGGGGGTTGGTCATGAGTGAAGATGCGAGTATGCACCCACTGGTGCTTTCTGCAGCGGAATTGTCACGAAAACTATTGACACCATTGCCATCACGTTTGAGGCACACCGAAGGTGTGGTGTCCAGGACGCTGGGGCTGGCCAAGACGGTACCCACCGCGGATCGGCCGACGCTGATCGCGGCGGCGTGGTTGCACGACGTCGGGTACGCGCCACAATTGGCGTCCTGCGGATTCCATCCGATCGACGGTGCCCACCACCTCGAGTCGCTGGGATGGTCGCCGGAGATCTGCGCTCTGGTGGCCCACCACTCCGGAGCGCGATTCTGCGCCGAGATACACGGCCTCGGCGAGGAACTCAGCAGCTTCGAGTTCACCGAAGACGCCGTCAGCGACGCCTTGACCGTGGCCGACCAGACGTCGGGACCACAGGGACAGTATCTGCCCCTCGACGAGCGCATGCAGAACATGCTGACGCGCCACGGCCCCGACTCGGTCAACGCCCGCGCCCACGCGCAGCGCGAACCGTACTTCCGGTGCGCCTGGGCCCGCGTCGCCGTACGCCGACTATTCGCCGATTGCGCCGTCGATCATCGCGTACTCATCGCTGGTTGACCGCGGCCAACGCCACTACGACGTGGCCAGAGCCGAGGCCGCATCCGCTGCCGGCGCCGACACTCACGGCCAGAAGATCGTCCCGTTGGCGAAGTCCTGGGCGAAGCGCGACCCGACACGGTACTCGCCGCCGAGCGGCACACCGTAATACCCGCCGGCCGCCCCCGTGGCCCGCCACTTCTGCAAGATACCGCCCCACACGATCTGCGCACCGCCGGTCTTGCTCCAGCAGATCGACCCACCGGTGAAGTCGTTGGCGCGTCCGCTGCCGGCCTTGAACTCATTGGTGACCGGGAATCCGACCGGTCCGCGCTCGGCGCCCGCCGCCTGCCACCGCTGCCGGATGGCGCCGCCGATCTGGTGCGCGGTGCCATCGTCGGCCGACGGGTGCCAGTAGAAGGTGACATCGCGGGCGAAGGTCTGGTAGCGACCGCCCTTGGCCGCAGCGCGTTCGTCGGAGGTCGGCACACCCCACTTGAACACGCCACCGCTGCCGAGATAGGCCTCGCCGATCTTGCCGCCTACCGCGTGGCCACCGAGGACCACGTCCGCGGACGCCGGTTGGATGAATCCGAGCGCACCGAACACGAGAGTCATCATGACTACCGCGGTGGTGCGGAGGGCTCGTCGGGCCAGCGGACGCGGAGTTGGATCAGAAGTCGGCATCCCCGGCAGTGTACGGACCCACCGAAACCGGCTGCCGGTGAGGCATCGGACATCCGTCGCGGGAGGTCGTATTCACCTGGGCCGCCATCGTTTCCACACCGCATGTCCGGTGGCGCGGACCTTCTCGTCGAAACGCAGTTCGACATCACAGACGATCTCGGTCTCGACCGATTCGACGATCGTCGCGCGGAGCTCGACCGGCAGATCGAGCGGGCTCGGTCGGACATAGCGGACGTCGATACCCGCGGTGACGAACGGCAACAGCGCTCCGTCGAGTGAGTGCCACCCCTGCACCGACGCCTCGTTCATGACCGCCGCGGCGCTGTGGCAATCGAGCAGTGTGGCGATGATGCCGCCGTTCAGATACCCGATCCCGTTGTCGTGCTCGGGCCACGGGGTGAACGTGGCGACGACGCAACCGCCGTCGACGAAGCTCTTCAGACGCAACCCGCGCTCGTTGGCCGGTCCGCAACCGAAGCAGGTCCTCGTCGGGAACAGTCGGTCCTGCACTGCGATGGTGTCCACAGACTGCAAGTATCCGCCTGGACGCCCGACCTGGCGAGACTTTGCCTCGGCCCGTCGTCACCGCTCCAGCGAGATCCGCATCGGCCACGGGGTCGACGTCACGATGTCGCCGACGAAGCCGGTCGCCACGTAACCGCCCGGTGTCAGCTTCAATGCAGTCACCGAGAGGTCTTCATCGACGATCCAGTAGTGCGGGATGCCCGCCTCGGCGTATTCGCTGCTCTTGGTGACGCGATCGGTGCGTCGCGAGCCCGGCGACATCACCTCGATGGCCAGCGCCAGCTGATCGGCGGTGATCGGGAACTCCACGGACGTCGTGGAGCGAACGATGAGGTCGGGCACGCGCACGGTGGCCGGGGTGTTGGGATCGATCACGACATCGACCTCGATCAGCACCTCGAAGCCCGGTGGGAGCTGGTCGCTGAGTTGAGTGGCGAGACTCAACACCACGCGTGCGTGCGCGGGTCGCGGCCGAGGCGCCACTATCCGCACACCCTCTTGCAGTTCGACTCGGACCTCACGGTCCTCGCCGCTTTCCCACCACTCATCGAGCGACAGCAAATGGGCGCGAGCTGGGCGGGACATGCTCAGGAGTGTAGTCGGGTTGGTGAGCTCGGGATGGAAGGCCGCAGCTCATCGGATCGGACGAATCGAGTACGAGACCTCGCGCTCTGCAGGGTGAATGGCCACGGAGCCGAATCTGTCATGTCGAGGCTCAATCGTCAGACGATGACCCGATCTGTGCACAGCCTGGTCAACATTCCACGGAAACGCCGGCCACCCATCGTGCGCGCTATGGTCGAGTCCGAGACCCGTCCGCAACCGGAAGCGACACCGATGTCCGACATCAACTTCTACTTCGACCCGGTCTGCCCCTTCGCCTGGATGACCAGCAAGTGGGTTCGAAAGGTCCAGGCGCAACGCGACTACAACGTCGACTGGCGGTTCATCTCGCTTCGGCTGCTCAACTCGCACATCGACTACGACAGTCATTTCCCGCCCGAATACGAGGCCGGGCACACTGCGGGACTGCGATTGCTCCGGGCCGCCGCGAGCGTGCGACGCGAACACGGACGAGAACCGATCGGACGACTGTACGAGGCGTTCGGCACGCGGATCTTCGACTCGCACACCGGGACCTACATCGTCGATGGACGCGATGATCGAGGCACCGAGAACTTTCTGAAACCTGTGCTGGACGAACTGGGCCTGCCGGCCCATCACGCCGCCGCGCTGGACGACACATCGTTGGACGCGGAGATCCGGGCCGAGACCGACGAAGCGCTGGGGCTGACCGGCCGCGACGTCGGCACGCCGATCATCCACTTCGAGCCGCCAGAGGGGGTGGCGTTCTTCGGCCCGGTCATCAGCCGTCTGCCCAGCGACGAAGATGCCGTCGAACTGTGGGATCACGTCGTCGGGCTGGCCCGCTTTCCCGGTTTCGCCGAACTGAAGCGCAGCCTGCGCGAGCGTCCCCAGCTGACCGCGTTCGGGGTGGACACCACCGAAGCCGGGTTGCAAGAGGACTGGCACGGCGGGAGCCGGCGCACCAAGAAGTGAGTGGCCGGACTGGCCGGGATCGGATCACCGCGCGACCACGACCACCGGGGGCAGTTCGGTCGACTCGGTGGCAGGTGCGGGGCTCTCGGCAACGGCGAACATGATCAGTCCCATCATCAGGATCTGCGGGACGGCGACCGCGGTGGTGTCCAGCATCGACGTCCAGCGTCGATGCGCCCAGCGCGGCGTCGGGACCGTGTGTGTTCGCGCGGCCATGGTGTACTCCTCGTCTCGGTGTCCTCACCGATGAGGTTCGCCGACCACGCTTGGGGATCACTTGAGGTTCACTGGTCGCGAGCTGTGTAGCACCCGCCTTCTGTGTGTCGATCCAGCAGAAATGCGCCCCACAGAACCACCCCGCACAGCACCTTCGCAAACACTGTGTTCACGAACGTTCTGGTAGGGGCGCTATTGTGGGGCGCATTTCGCGTAGCGGCCGTCCGACGTCCCGGGCCGGGCCGGTCGGCTGTGCTCAAATGATGCTGGCGACCAGATTCCAGATGGCGACGCCCAGGTTGTAGATGGCGATGATCATTGGTGTTCCTCTCGTAGACCCGGTTGGGGTTCCGGCCCATCGGCCGAACGAGAGTATGACGTTGCCGGAGTTCGCGAATGTTCCCGGTTCGCGCCGTCAGTTCCTGTGACTCGCGCCGACTACGGTTGCGCGCATGGCGGCGCCGCCGCGTCCTGTGACAACGGCTTGCCCAGCGGAATCAGATAGAGCACGTCGAGCACCACGGGTACGTCGCCGAGATTCTCGCCCTCATGCGTATTCTGCTGCCCGCGCGGCTCTTCGATGATCGTCCCAGGACCGTAGATCGTCGGGACGCAGTCCGGGCCGGGGTGGGTCAGGGTCCCCGATCGCACCAGTCCGACCAGATCGCCGTCGTGATAATGCCAGCCGGTGGTGCCACCGGGAGCGATCGTGATCTCCCGCACGGCCACATGGACACCGTCGGGGACGAACGGCAGCAGTCCGGCCGGGATGTCCCCCTCTGCCACCGTCACCGCGGAGATCCCCGACGACGGTGTGGCGAGCGCGGGTGAGGTGCCGACACCGGAGAGCGCCGCGACCACGCACAGTCCGGCGAGAACGCGCAGGGATCGCAGCATGGTCGAAAGGTACCGCGCGCACCGGGCGCGTTCACCGTGTTCGGACAACCTGCCCGGTCGCTGTGCGAAGTCCGCGGCCACGCCACCGGCAACCACAGCCCGGCCGGTGACGAAAGTGTGACCGTCGTGCCGATCTGCGCCCCCGACCGGAGTTCCTCGGCGATGATGGCGGCATGGTCGAACGAGACGCAGCGATCGGGGTCATCGGCGGTTCGGGCTTCTATTCGTGGCTGGCCGAGGAGGCGGCATTCGACGACGTCGTCGAGCATCGTGTCCAGACCCCCTTCGGCGATCCGTCGGCGGTCCTGACCGAGGCCACCCTCGACGGTCGGCGCATCGTCTTCCTCCCCCGCCACGGCGCGCGCCACGAATACCTGCCACACACCGTCCCTTACCGGGCGAACCTGTGGGCGCTGCGGTCGGTGGGCGTACGCCGCATCCTCAGCGCATCCGCAGTTGGCGGGCTGCAGCCAGACAACGGGCCGGGCACGGTGATCATCCCGGATCAGCTGGTAGACCGTACCGGAGGACGCGCCCAGACCTTCTTCGATCGGCTACCAACCGGCCACTCGCACGGGCCGATCCACGTGTCGCTGGCCGACCCCTACTGCCCTGCGCTGCGAGCGGCGATGACCCGATCGGACGCGGTCGATGGCGGCACGCTGGTGGTGATCGACGGCCCACGGTTCTCCACGCGCGCCGAAAGTCGTTGGTATGCCGCCCAGGGTTGGTCGGTCATCAACATGACCGGGCACCCCGAGGCGGCGCTGGCTCGCGAACTGCAGATCTGCTACGCGAATGCCTGCCTGGTCACCGATCTCGACGCCGGCGTGTCCGAGGGCGATGGGGTGACCGCGGCGGAGGTGTTCGCCGAGTTCTCCCGGAATCTGCCGACATTCGCCGGTCTGCTGCTCGACGCGATCCGCACAATCGATGTGTCAGCCGACTGCTCTTGCGCAGCAGCCGATCACGATGTGGACGCCGTGCTCGCGGAGATCTCGTGACCCGGGTTCTGGTCACCGGCGCAGCCGGATTCATCGGGTCACGCATCGTCGGTCAGTTGCGCGAACAGGGCATCGACCCCGTCGCGGTCGACGCCATGATCCCCGAAGCCCACGGCCGATCGCCGCAGATCCCGACCGGGGTGACGCGGGTGGACGTGACCGACGTCGACGCGATCGCCGACCTCCTCGACGGCGTGGACGTGGTGTGCCATCAGGCGGCGATGGTCGGGATGGGCGTCACCGCCTCGGATGCACCGCTGTACGCGCGACACAACGACCTCGGCACCGCGGCCGTGCTGGCGGCGATGCATCGCGCCGGGTGTGGCCGGCTCGTTCTGGCGTCGTCGATGGTGGTTTACGGCTCTGGTCGGTTGCGGGCAGCCGACGGTAGTCGGGTCGAGCAGATCCCAGTCCGCGATCCGGCCCGCACCGACGCCGGAGATTTCGAGTATCACACCAAGGACGGGCAGCTCATCTCCTGGGAACTGACCGGTGAGGACGCACCGCTGCGCCCCACCAGTCTGTACGCGGCGAGCAAAGTGGCCCAAGAGCATTACGCGCGTGCGTGGTCCATCGCGACCGGCGGTGCAGTGGTCGCGTTGCGCTACCACAACGTGTACGGACCGGGAATGCCGCGGGACACCCCGTACGCGGGAGTCGCGTCGATCTTCCGCTCCCGACTCGCCGCCGGACAGGCCCCGCTGGTGTTCGAAGACGGCGGCCAGATGCGCGATTTCGTCCACGTCGACGACGTGGCACGGGCGAACACCATGGCGATCACCGCGCACACCGAAGGATTCTCCGCACTGAACGTGTGTTCGGGACAACCGATCTCGATCGGCGAAGTGGCCGGTGTGTTGGCGCGGCGCATCACCGGACCGACTCCCGTGGTGACCGGCGAGGTGCGGCCCGGCGACATCCGGCACATCGTCGCCGATCCGACCCGAGCACGGGAGACGCTGGGTTTCACCGCGCGCATCGGCCCCGACGAGGGTCTCGCCGAATTCGCGACGGCGCCGCTACGTGATGCGGCGCGCTGACCGGCCGAGTTCGGCGCGGACCGACGTATCCGTACGCGGTGCGCGCGGTGTGTGGGGCAGCACCACCTCGAATCGGCTGCCCCGTTCGGTGTTGGCCGCGACGATCTCACCGGCGTGCGCCTCGATCAGACCGCGGGCGATCGCCAGACCCATACCGGAGCCGACGGGCAACCCGTCGGCGTTGACCGGACTACGCGACGTGGTGCCCCGGTAGGCCACCTCGAAGATCCGCGGCAGGTCCTCGTCAGGGATCCCGGAGCCGTCGTCGTCCACCGCGATCGACACGCTCGCGCCGAGGTCGGCGACCACCAGATCTACCGACCCACCCCGCCCGGTGTGCGCGATCGCATTGACGACCAGGTTGGTCAGGACACGTGAGAGCGCCGACGAACTCGCCGTGGCCACCACCGGCGTGTTCGGGGCGACGACACCGAGGGAGATGTCGGCGCGGCGAGCAGCACCACCGAGAGCGGTGGTCACCTCGTCGACCACCTCCCGGACGTCGACCGGCTCCAACTCCAGGGTCATCGCACCGGAATTGATGCGCGACATCTCGAACAGGTCATCCACCATCTGCGACAACCGGATCGTGTTGGTGTCGATCTCGCGGGCGAAGTCGGCGATCTCGTCGGGCGAGGTGACCACCTGATCCGACAGCGCCTCGGCCAGCGCCTTGATGTCGGCCAGCGGAGTCCGCAGATCGTGGCTCACCCAGGCGATCAGTTCGCGACGCGAATGTTCGGCGGCACGTTCCTGCGCACGCATCTGACGTTCCCACACGGTGCGTTTGGCCTGTAAATGCCCGAGCAGCAGGGCCAGCGGCGCCGTCACCAACGCCACCGCCGCAAGCACTGCGACCACCCGCGAACTGTCGTCGGTGAACATGAAGCCGCTGACCCCGAAGATCGCGGTGAAGGTTGCCGCCAACGGCACCAAGATGATGGCGACCATGTTGGCACGCAACGACATTCCCCGGATGAGATAGATTACGGCGGCGCCCGCCGCAGCGATCGGCGCCGTCATCGCCAACGCCACCGCGAAGATGCGTAGGGTCTCGGTGTTCACCTGTTGCTCCGCTCTCGCGGCGCCGGCGCCGCGTTCCATCGGTACCCGCGACCCCACACCGTCTCGATCCGTGCCGCCGCACCGAGTTTGGCGCGCAGCCGTTTGACGTGGACGGTGACCGTCGAGATGTCGCCGAACGTCCACCCCCACACCCGGTCGAGCAGTTCCTCGCGCGTGAACACCGCGTCCGGGTGCGCGACGAAGAATTCCAGCAGATCGAATTCGCGTTTGGTGGTCGAGATCTCACGCGTCCCGACCAACACGGCACGGGACGCCGGGTCCACCGAGATCTCGCCGTCGGTGATCGACGCCGCCGGCGCGGTGTGGTTCGCCCGTGCCCGCCGCAACACCGACTGCACCCGCAGGCTCAGTTCGCGGGGGCTGAAGGGTTTCGCCACGTAATCGTCGGCGCCGGATTCGAGCCCGGCGACACGGTCGTCGGCTTCGCCGAGCGCGGTCAACATGATGACGGGCAGGTCGGCGTGTTTTCCGGCGCGGATCGTCTCGCACACCTCGATGCCGTCGCCCTCGGGCATCATCACGTCGAGGATGGCGAGATCGATGGGCTCGACGGCGATGTGGGCAAGTGCCGCGGCACCGGTGTCCACTACCGTCACCTCCATTCCGTCACGTTGCAGATAACGCCGTACGACGTCGGCGACCACCCGGTCGTCGTCGGCCACGAGTATGCGCACCATCACCCACCTCTCGACTCACCAATAGGTCAACAACAGGTGGTTGACGAGCAGCGTCAGGGTTGCCTGCAGCACCAACCAGATTCGCTGATGCCGGATCGGCAGCAGTCCGGTACCGACCATCACCCACAGCGAGAACGGTAACCAGATCCGTTCCGTCTCCGCCTTGCTGAGCGCGCTGAGGTCGGCGATCACGATGGCCGCGAGCCCACCGAGCAACAACACCGTGGGCGCACTGTGCCACATCCGTCGCGGTGGCCACCGAAATGCGCGCCCGACTCCGGCCGCAGCCGCCGGACCGAGTACGCAGAGGGTGGCCGCCAGATTGGCCCAGCCCCAGTACGCGAACGGCCGATCGCTCGCGATGCCCTGGTAGTACCGCTCGACAACCAGGTGATAGCCGTCGAGCCACCAGAATCCGCTGGCCCAGAACGCCACCACCACGATGAGGGCACCGGCACACGCCCACGGCAGCGGACGCGCGGTCCGGGCGGCGAGCAGAACCGCCAGCGCCACCACCCCCACCAGGATGAGTCCGTAACTGAGGAAGATCCCGAAACCGAGCAGCACGCCCGCCACCGTCGCCCACAGTGCTCGTCGCCGGCCACGTTCGGTCGCGGCCACCGCGATCAGGGCCACGCCCCATGCCGCGACCGCCATGAAGTAGCCGTCTGCCGAGACGCCTACCCACACCCAGCCGGGAAACAGCACCAGAAACGGTGCGCATCGTCGTGCCCATCGTTCGTCACCAAGTCGTCGCACGGCGATCAGCACGGCGACCGCAGCACTGGTACCGGTCACGATGCACCAGGTACCCGCCCAGGCCCCGCCGCCGAGACCGATCCGATCGAGCACCACGAAGCTCAGCAACGCGCCGGGCGGGTGTCCGGACACATGCGTCGTCCACGAATCGGGCTGACCGTCGACGATGCGGTCGGCGAATTCCCGCAGCATCGTCGGGATGCTCGCCACGCCGGGCACCTCCGAGAGGTACTCGTCGGGTCGCTCCAACCGTCCCGCGTAGCCACGCTGTGGACCATCGATCAGCGCAAGACTCACCGTCCACGCCAGAGCCCAGGCCCAGGTCACCACGCACAATCCCACAAATGACAGGCGCAGCGCCAACGCCGGCATGGCCACCACCGCCAGTACCGCGATCACGATCGCCGGAACGGTACCCGGGCCCGTATGCGGCAGCCAGTGCGCGAACAACGGTGGCGCCTCGGCGAAGATCCGGGCCAGCAGCGTTCGGTCGAACACCAACGGCACCAGAGCGGCAACGGATACCAGAAGCACTGCGATACAGACGCTTACGATGTCTCGACGCAGGCGAACAGGAGGCGGCGCGGCAACGTCTGCGCCGTTGTGCCCCTCCCGTTCGTCCTCGGTCACCGTGTCGGCCATGCTGCAACGCTATTGGTTTTACACCGTCGGCGGGCGTCGACTGTCAACCCGTCACACTTCTGTCATCACCGAAACCCTGTCGCTTCACCGGTCCCGCTCCTACCGTGGACAGGGTGAATGCCAGCGAGATCGCGGTGATCATCCCCTGCCGGAACGAGGCAGGGTCCATCTCGGATGTGCTGGCCCGGGTTCCCGACGGCGTGCAGAGCATCGTGGTCGACAACGGTTCCGACGATGACACCGCCGCGGCGGCGCGCGCAGCCGGGGCGACGGTGGTGTACGAGCCCGAGCCCGGCTACGGGTCCGCAGTGGGTGCCGGTGTTGCGGCCGCCCGCCGGCCGGTGGTGTGCACCATCGACGGCGACGGCTCGATGGACCCACAGGAGCTGTTGATGCTGGTAGCGGAACTCGATCGCGGCGCTGACCTCGCCGTCGGGCGCCGCCGCCCCGACCATCCCCGGACCTGGCCCCTGCATGCACGCGCGGGTTCCGCGGTCGTCGCCGCCTACCTGCGCCGCCGCTACCGTCTGCCCATCCACGACATCGGACCGATGCGCGCCATCCGCCGCGACACGCTCAACGGACTGAACGTCGGTGATCGACAGAGCGGATACCCCGTGGAACTGCTGCTCCGGGCCGGGCAGCACGGCTTGCGCGTCGTCGAACGCGATGTGCGCTACACCGTGCGCACCGCCGGCGAGTCCAAGGTGTCCGGGTCCATCCGAGGGTCGGCACGAGCCGCGCGGGACTTCCTGGTGGTGTTGCGATGAGCAGCGCGGCAGTACTCATCGTCGCCAAGGCCCCGGTGCCCGGCCTCGCCAAGACCCGCCTGGCCGGCGAGTTCGGTGATGTCGGCGCGGCAACCCTGGCCGCCGCCGCCCTGCTCGACACCGTGCGCACCGCTCGTGGAGTGGCCGGGGCCTCGGTGATCGTGGCGCTCACCGGCCGACTCGCCGACGCTGTGCGCAGCGTCGACCTCATCGAGGCGCTGAGCGGTTGCACGCTCATCACCCAGCGTGGCGACGGGTTCGCGCAGCGACTGGTCAATGCCCATCTCGATGCCGCGGACACCGGTGCACAGCGGGTCATCCAGATCGGGATGGATACGCCACAGGTGCGGGCCGACCAGCTGCGCAGCGCACTGCGGCGACTCGAGCCGCGCGCCCGACGCTGTGTTCTGGGTATCGCCGACGACGGTGGGTGGTGGGCGTTCGGCACCGCACTGGGCCGGGGGGCCCGGGCACTGTCGACCGTCACGATGTCGCGTCCGGACACCGGCATCGCAACCCAGGCCGCGTTACGCCACGCGGGATTGACCGTCGCCCTGCTCGACCCGATGACAGATGTGGATCTGCCCACCGACATCGCCGAAGTGGCCCGGGAATGTCCGGACACCAGTGAGTTCGCCCGTACTGCCGAACTTCTCGGAGCAGTGCGATGACCACTTCGGCGGGAGCGCCGAATCCGTTCGACGCGATGTTCGCGTCACGGCACACCGTGCTGCGCCGCACCGACGGTTCGGCGCAGCAGTGGCCGGTGCACCGCTGGTGCGACACGGACTCCGCGGCTGACGATCTCGACCGGCAGTTCGACACGTTGGTTGCCGACCGGTGTCACGGCGCGACGATCGACCTAGGCTGCGGGCCGGGACGTTTGGTCGACGAGTTGGTCACCCGACGTCTCATCGCGCTCGGCGTCGACAGTTCCACCGTCGCGGTGGCCATGGCGCGTGCCCGCGGGGTGACAGTGCTGCACCGCGACATCCACGGCCCGCTGCCCGGCGAGGGACGATGGACCACCGCCCTGCTGATCGACGGCAACATCGGCATCGGTGGTGCACCTGATCGCGTGCTCTCCCGCGCCGCTGCGCTCGTCCGGCCCGGTGGGACGGTGCTCGTCGAAATCGACCCGGCGGTCGAACACATCGAGTACGAGGAAGTGCGGGTGGAAGGCGACAGTTACGCCAGCACCTGGTTCCCGTGGGCACGGATCGGCTTACTGGGCGCCGAGAGTCTTTGTCACGGATGCGGTTTGACTATCCTGGGCACCTGGGAGCATGCCGGGCGCCAGGTGGTGGAGATGATCCGGCCGTGACCACCACCGACGACGACGCGGGCATCCGTAGCCCGCGGGTCACCGCACGGATCGGTGTGGCGCTGGGCATCAGCTTCGGTATCTGCTTTGCCACCGGCCTGTTGAGCCACGGCATCCAGCATCCACCGTCGTGGTTCGAGTGGATCGCCCGGCCCATCTGGCTTTACCGCGTCACCCAAGGGGTGCATGTGATCTCGGGGTGTGTCGCGATCCCGCTGCTGCTGGCCAAGCTCGCCGTGGTGTACCCGAAGCTGTTCGACCGGCCACTGATCGGGTCACCGGCACGCGCCCTGGAACGTGCGTCGATCGCGGTTCTGGTGGCAGCCGGCATCTTCCAATTGCTCACCGGGTTGCTCAACATCGCTCAGTGGTATCCGTGGGCGTTCTTCTTCCCGACGGCACATTACGCGATGGCCTATGTGGCGATCGGTGCGCTGGCCATCCACATCGCGGTGAAGCTGCCGGTGATCCGGGCCGCGCTCGACGGCCCAGTCGATTCTCGGCCGGTGGCACAGCGTCGCGGACCGTCCGGGCTCACGCGGCGCGGCTTCCTCAACCTGACCTGGGTGGCCGGTGGTCTGGGCGCGCTGGCGTTCGCGGGCCAGACCATCCCCCTGCTGCGGCCGGTGGCCTTCCTCGCCCCGCGCAGCGGCGACGGCCCGCAGGGGCTGCCGATCAATCGCACCGCCGAGGCCGCCGGGGTCATCACGGCGGCCACCGACACCGACTACCGATTGAGCATCGCCAGCGGCGGCGCCGATCGGGAGTTGTCCTCGGCCGATCTGCGCGCACTTCCCCAGCACACCGTTGACCTGCCGATTGCGTGTGTGGAGGGATGGAGCGTCGGCGCGACGTGGACGGGAGTGCGGTTGGTTGACCTCGCCGAACTGGTCGGCGCCACCGGCGCACGTGGCATCCGGGTGATCTCACTGGAGCGTGGACTGTATGCGGTCAGCACCCTGCCCACGGCTCAGTCGCAGGACCCGTTGACGCTGCTGGCGTTGCAGCTCAACGGCGAGACACTCGACATCGATCACGGCTACCCCGCCCGCCTCATCGCCCCGAACCTGCCGGGTGTGATGCAGACCAAGTGGGTGTCGCGGATCGAGGTCCTGTGATGGGCGTGGTGCAGTGATCGAGCGGTCCGTGCGAATCATCTTGGTGTCCTGCGGGATCGCCGCGTGCGGCTACGGCGGATGGCTGCTGTGGGAGCTGACGCCGGCCGATCGCCTGTCTGTCGTCGTCTGGCTGGCGGTCGGCTTGTTCGCCCACGACGCGGTCCTGGCACCGATCGCGCTCGGTGTCTCGTGGCTACTGCGGGATCGTCTTCCGGTGTGGTGGAGCCGCACACTCCTCATCGCGTTGGGTCTGACAAATGTACTCATCCTGTTGGCGCTGCCGGTGATCGCACCCCGTCCCGCCGACGATCAGATCGCCAACAGCACCATCCTGGACCGCAACTTCGGGCTGGGCCTGACCATCGTCCTCCTCGCGGTGTGGGTGACGGTGGTCGGCGCGGCGGTCTGGTTGCGCCGCGGAGGCGAAAGTCTGCGCCCCGTTCCCGACCCCGCGCTGTTCACGCCCCCTGCTCCCTGAGGAGCCAACGAGCGCCACCACCTGCCCCTGAGGGCGAGCGAGGAACGAGCGAGCGTCACGAAGGGCCCTACGCACGGGGCTTCCGCAAGCTCCAGCCCCGTTCAGCGACCCAGTGCGGATCGATACACTGGGCGCGATGGGTACAGCGAGTGTGACCAGTCACGGAACTGACCCGGCGATGATGTTTGCCAGCGACAACGCCGCCGGTACCAGCGCCGGGATCGTCGATGCGGTGGTGGCGGTATCGGCGCAGGCACATCTGGCCTATGGCAATGACACGGTGACCGCATCGGCGGGCCAACGGGTCGCCGAGCTTTTCGGCACCGACGTCGACCTGCATTGCGTGTCCACCGGTTCGGCCGCCAATTCCCTTGCGTTGGCGGCGCTGACGCGTCCGTGGGGATCGATTCTGTGCCATCGCAGCGCACACATCGAGGTCGACGAATGCGGCGGGCCCGAATTCTTCAGCGGCGGAGCGAAACTCGTTCTCCTCGATGGCGATGACGGTAAGATCGACCCCGACGAGATGCGGCGGGCGGTGCGCCATCGCGTCGGCGACGTGCACAGCGCGCAACCACAGGTGCTCAGCCTGACGCAGGCCACCGAGACCGGCTCGGTGTACTCGCTCGACGAGATCGGCACTCTCACCGCGATCGCCCGTGACGCCGGTCTGCGGATACACATGGACGGTGCACGCTTCGCCAATGCGCTCGTCCACCTCGGCGTGTCACCGGCCGAGATGACGTGGCGCAGCGGTGTCGACGTCCTTTCGTTCGGCATCACGAAGAACGGCGGGATGACCACCGACGCCATCGTCTCGTTCGACCCCACCCTGCATGATGAACTCCGATTCCGGGTCAAACGTGGCGGCCAGTTGGCCTCCAAGATGCGTTTCGAGTCGGCTCAGGTGCTGGCCTACCTGGCCGACGACCTGTGGTTGCGGAACGCGGGACACGCCAACGAGATGGCCCAGCGACTGATATCCAGACTGCGCACCACCGCCGGTGTCACGGTCCAGGGTGCCGCGCAGGCGAACCTGGTGTTCTGCGCGCTCCCCGAGCGGGTCATCGACGGCCTCACCGCACAGGGGTACGTCTTCCATCACGGCATCCCCGCACCCGGCGTTGCCCGCTTGGTGACCTCGCATGCCACCACTGCCGACGCAGTCGATGGACTTCTCGCCACCATCGAAGACCTCACGACGACCACCGCAACCGACAACCCGCAGCACTCATGACGCACTCCACGGCGCGTGTCACCACGAGCACCGACCTGACCCCGCGGCTGCGCCGGGTGCAATTCCACGTCCCCGACCTGGCCCGCCTCGCCTTGCCCGGTGACCCTGACGAGGCGGTGGGCATTTACTTCCCGCTTCCCGGCGAAACTGCCACACCCGAAATGGAGTGCCGCAACGGCGTGTGGGGCTATCACGATCCGGAGTCGGCCCCCGAGGCACGCAACTATTCGGTGCGCGCCATAGATCACGCCACCGGGACGATGACGGTGGACTTCGTCGTCCACTCCCACGGGCCGGCCACCGCATGGGCGCAACGCGCCGAGCCAGGCCACCAGGTGGTGATGGCGCATGCCCGCGGCTGGTACCGGCCTCCGCCCACCCAGTGGCGACTGCTGGCCGCCGACCTCGCCGGACTCCCCGCGTTGGCGCGGATTCTGCAGGAGGACAGCGGAACCCCACCGACCATCGCGGTCGTCGAGGTACCCGCTGCCATCGAGCTCGACTACCTGGACGATGTCGACCACGACGCGGATATCGTGCTGGTTTCCGGTAGCGGCAACGGGATCGGACCGAGTGTGCTGGCGGAGACGATGCGGCACCTGACACTCCCGGCCGGACCCGGTTACTGCTGGTTCGCCGGTGAGGCCGCAGAGTCCCGCGCGGTGCGCAAGTGGCTACGTAACGAGCACCATTGGCGACGCGAAAGCTACGACACCATCGGGTACTGGCGATCAGACAGCGAGGAGTGGTCCCGTCGGTATGCGGCGTACGGCGACGAGTTGTTCGCCGTGTATCAGGGTGCGATCGCTGCCGGCAAGGGCGAGAAGGCCGCGGCCGAGGAGTTCGACGAGGCGCTTGAGCGGCGCGGTCTGTAGCCGGTCATCGGTGGCGGAGCTCAGTCGAGCAACTCGGAGACGATGCGCAACGACTCGTCGGTGAGCAGATACGAGAGATGATGTGTCCCTGACGTACTCGGAACGCGATGAATGTCGGGGGTGGCAAGGTCCGCCCCGTCGATCAGCGACATGCTGCCGACGTCGACGACCAGATCGTTGGCGGCGTCACCCATCAGTGGGTCCACCACCTCGTCGGCGATTCGCGCCAACGCCGCGCTGAGGTCCTGCGACATGTCGGCGACCTCGCTCGGTTCGAAGTCGGTGACGACCGTCGAGTACGTCACCCCGCCGTTCGGAGCCGAACCCGCGTTGAGTCGGCCCAGAAAGGCCGACCCCGGCGTCATGGCGGCGAGCCCGGGCACCTGCTCGGCATCGAGAGCCTGGTCGATGATGCCCTTCACCACCGCAAAGATCAGCGTCAGCACCTGTTGCGCCGCAGCACCTCCGGCGGCACCGGCGAATCGACGGATCACGTCGGCGAGCAGTGTGGTGTAGAGGTCGAGCAACGTCGACCAGTTGCTGCGGTCGGCCAGCAACGTTCCGGCATTCGGCCCGCCCAGCATGGTCACGTCACGGACTACGACGCCGACGGGCATGCCGATCAGTTCGATGGCGCTGCGCGCGACGAGCGCGCCGCGGCTGTAGGTGAGGATGTCGAGATCGATCCGATCGGCCCGCAGTTGGTCGAGCAACGCGACGAGTTGCCGGGCATTCTGCTCGGGATCCTCACTCAGGGTGCGGTGGGTGAAGCCGAGCACGGTCGTGCCCTCGGCGCCGATCAGGCCGTCGAGCACCGCACGCCAGCCCGCGTCCCGCCAGCCGAAGCCGGTGCGGGTGGTGCTGAACGTGCCGTGGACCAACAGCACGACGCGACTGGTCCCGGCACCGAAGCTGACGTCCGCGGGCTGGATCGGCGTCCAGGTGGTGGGATCGGAATCGGCGATCTCGACCAGCGAGGGTCGCACGATCCGCGATTCCAGCCCAGCCACGACGTCGCCGGCGAGCGATTGACGAAGGCGAATCCCGAACAGCCGCAATGTGTTCTCCGCGACACCGGCCGCGGCGAGGCGGATCCTCAGCTCGGGCTCGCCGCGCCTCGGTTCGTCGAACACCGTCGGACGCACTGCACTGACGTGCTCATCGTCCGGCGGTGTGCCGCGATGCGTGGCCCACGAGAAGCATCCGCCGCGCTCACACAGCAGCACGTCACCATCACCACCCGACCGCACGCGAAGCAGCGGGGCGACAGGCCGCCCCGACGTCGACGCCTCGACGGTGCGGATCAGCGGCCGGTCGACCGTGATCGCCACCTTGTGCACCAGCGCGAGATCGTCAGCGGCGGACAGCGCCTGCGCGAGCGGGTCGTCGTCGCCGATGTCGCGCACGGCGACCTCGTCCGGTGACAGATCATCGGGAACCTCGATGACGAGGTCACCGTGACGGATGGTGGCCACCGCGACTCCTTCCGGCTCGCGCTATCAGCACCTCGACCACTTGGGATCAGGACTGAACCGACTGCGACTGGTCGTTGTCTTTCATCTCGCCCCAGCCGAACCACCGCTGCACCTCCATCACCGCGGTGGTACGTGGACGGTCCCGCTGCGGGTATGGACTGCCGGTGTAATGCCGCGACAGCCGGTCGATGTCGGCGAGACCCTCGTCTGCGCGGAACTCGATCACCCGACCGATCAGAGTGACGTGGGTGTACCAGTTTTCGGCCAACACCGTGAGCGTCACCCTCGGATCGCGGCGCAAGTGACCGAGGCGCGCCCGTCCGTCATCCATATTGAGGATCACGTGATCGCCGTCCATGAGATACCACGTGGCCGCCGAGACCGGCGATCCATCCTTGCGCAACGTGGCCATCACGCTGGGATTCGGTTGAGCCAGCATCTCGGTGACCGCCGGCGGCAGTGGGCCGGTGGACATCAGCGGCTCTGTTCCAGTCGCTCGACGATGGCTCGGGCCAACGGAGCCGACGATGCCGGGTTCTGGCCGGTGTACAGGGCGCCGTCGGTCTCCACGTGTGGGGCCCACGGGTCACCGGCGATCACCTTCAGTCCGGCTTCGGTGAGTCGATCCTGCAACAACCACGGCGCCTGTTCGGCAAGGCCGGCCTGCTGCTCCTCGGCGTTGGTGAATGCGGTGACCGTGCGACCGGCAAATACGCTCTCGCCGTTGGCATCACTGGCCGACAGCAACGCTGCGGGACCGTGGCAGACGATGCCGAGCGGAACATCATCACCGATCGCCGCGGTCAGCACGGCGGCCGCGTCGGCATCGGTGGCGAGATCCTCCATCGGTCCGTGCCCGCCCGGGAAGAACACCGCGTCGTAGTCGGAGACCTTCACGTCGGCCAACGCGATCGGCTTCTGGAGCTCGGGCGCGTTGTCGATGACATCCCGATAGTGCGCGGCCGCCTCTTCGGAACCGGCGCTCTGCGCGCTGAGACTGCCCTCGTCCACGGGTGGCCGGACCCCGCCTGGCGTGGCCACGGTCACCTGATAGCCCGCATCGACGAAGGTTTCGAGCGGGACCACCGCCTCCTCCGCCCAGAACCCGGTGGGGTGGCGCGTTCCGTCCTTCAGGGTCCAGTGGTCGGATCCGGTCATCACGAACAGCACCGTCTGTGCCATGTCGGCCTCCTTCGGTCTCGTCTGTGGCGCTCCGATGTTCCCCACGGTACTCACGATCGCCGGGGCGTCACACGGTCTCGGCCGGACGAGACGGATTCGCCGACCACTGCGACCACGACCCCGGGTACAACGCCGCGGTCCGCCCGGCGATCTGCAACGCCGCGACGGCATGGGCGGCGTTGACCCCGGAGCCGCAATAGGTGATCACCTCGTCGTCGTCGCCGATTCCCAAGGCCACGAACCGCTCCCGGAGTTCGTCGGCGGATAGGAACCGGCCATCGGGACCGAGGTTGGCAGCCGTGGGTGCGCTGATGGCGCCCGGGATATGACCTGCGCGCGGATCGACCGGCTCCACCTCGCCTCGGTATCGCTCGGCGGCGCGCGCGTCCACGAGAATCGCCGATGTCGTTGCCACATAATCGATCTCCGCGACGGGCAGGTGTCCCGCTTCGAGTGTCACCGACCCGGCGCGAGGCGTCGTGTCGCCGGCAGAGACGCGAAGGCCGGCGGCACGCCACGCACCGAGGCCACCGTCGAGCATCCGGACGTCGTGGTGCCCACCCCACCGCAGCAACCACCATGCCCGCGCCGACGCCAGATTTCCGATGTCGTCGTAGACCACCACCGGCGACGAGTCGTCGATCCCCCAACGCCGGGCCGCGGCCTGCAGGTCGGCGATATCGGGCAGCGGATGGCGCCCGTCCTCCGGCGACGGGGGTGCGGCGAGTTCGCGGTCGAGATCGACGTACACCGCACCCGGGATGTGTCCGTCGCGGTAGTGCTGGTGACCGTGACTGTCACCGAGCTGCCACCGCACGTCAAGGATCACCGGCGGCCGGTCGGAGAGCATCGCTTCGGTGAGTTCGTCCACACTGATGAGCATGTCGTCGATCTTGTCACTGCCGACGACGACGCCGCGTCGCGCGACCGGCGTTACCTCGCCGTGATCGCCGTCGCGATCGTGTTGCACCTTCGCGCGCACGCGCGAAGCGCCGGGGTTAAACCTCGTAGCGTCGGGGTATGAACAACTGGCAGCGACCATGCCCAGGGGGACTTCGATGAGACTGTTCGTCACCGGCGCGACCGGATATGTCGGGTCGCGGCTGGTCTGCTCGCTGCTCGCGGCCGGACACGAGGTGGTGGTCAGCAGCCGGCGGACCGCATCCTTGCGGCAGTTCAGCTGGTACGACGCCGTGACCGCCGTCGAGATGAATGCCGACGACCAATGGTCGGCGCACGATGCGCTGCAGGTCGCCGGCCAGATCGACGCCCTCTACTACCTGGTGCACGGCATCGGTCAGGACGACTTCGACGATGCCGATGTGCGCGCGGCGAACAACGTGGCGTTGGCCGCCCGCGACGCGTCGGTTCGCCGCATCATCTACCTCGGCGGGTTTGTTCCCGACGTCGACCGCAACCGCCTGTCGCCGCATCTGCGCAGTCGCGCCGACGCCGCCGATGCGCTCAACATCCCGGGCGGCGCCGACCTGGTGTGGTTGCGGGCCGCGGTGATCCTGGGTGCCGGGTCCACCTCGTTCGAGATCATCCGTTACGTCGCCGACCGACTCGCGGTGATCCCGGAACCGGGGTGGACCCGCAACCCGATGGACCCGATCTCCATACGCGATGTGCTGCACTATCTGACCGCTGTTGCACGGCCCGAGGTCCCGGCCGGCGCCTACGACATCGCCGGCCCCGATGAGGGCGTCCGCTACGGCGAGGTCCTCACCGAGTATCTGCGGGCCATCGGACAACCTCGGCTGCGCCTCCCCTTCCCCGACGTGAGTACGCGGCTGGTCGGCAAGGTCGCCGGACGCATCGTGCCGGTACCGACGTCGCTGACCGAAGACCTGGTGACCTCGCTGGATCAGCCGATGGCCGCGTCCGAACACACGATCCGCGAGATCGTGCCGGCGCTGCCCGGCGGCCTGACCCCTATGCGCAAGGCCATCGCCGCGGCCGTGCGCAGTCCCGCACCCCGGCCGGTTTGCGAATTGTCGAATCTGCATCATCTGGCCGAGACCGACCCCATGTGGGCGGGCGGAGATGCGATGCGGGTGCGCCGCATGATCGGTTCCACGGTGTCCACGACGGTGTCGTCGACGGGACGAGTAGCGCAAAGCATGGTATCCCTGCTGACAGGATGACTGCCGACCTCACGACCTTCGCCCAGCGACTGACCGAGCCCGCTCCCGGCACTAAGCGCGACGACCCCGGTGCGTTGCGGCGCCGGCGGATCGTCGTCGCCGTCTTCGTGGTGATCGGGGCGATCATCCTGGGTTTCTCGCTGTCCGCCGAACCGGGGGCTGCATCCTTTGTCCCGATGACGATCGCGTTGGCGGCCGCCTGGCTGATCGGTGGGTTTCTGTCGGGGCCGATCCGGCTGGGGCGGTTCGGGTGGCGACCGCCGGAGTCCGAGACGTCGCCGAAGTCGTCGACCGGGTCGGCGTCTGCAGTCGGTGCGGCCGCGCTCGGCATCGCGGTGGGTGTCGCCGTGGGTGCCGCCTTCGTCCTGGGCGCGCTCATCACCCGTGAAATCGAGGTGCTGGCCTCCCTGGTGCGCAACGTGCTCGCGTTTCGCGACGAGGGCAGCGTGGTGCTGATCACTGCGATCACCCTCGGCAACGGTCTGGCCGAGGAGATCTTCTTCCGGGGAGCGGTGTATTCGGCGGTGCAGAAGCATCAACCGTTGATCTGGTCGACGCTGCTCTACGCTCTCGTCACGCTGGCCAGCGGCAACGTGATGCTCGGGTTCGCCGCCATCGTGCTGGGCTCGGTGTGCGCGGTGTTGCGTCGCGCGACCGACGGAGTCCTCGCGCCGATCTGTACCCACGTGATCTGGGGCGCGATCATCCTGTTCTGTCTGCCGCCGATCTTCGGTACGTGAGTGTCACGAGGACTCGCCCAGATCGATCCCTTCACCCGGTTGCAGCTCGATGGCGGCCACCGCGTTGTCCGCTAAGAGTGATACGAAGTCCGCGCCCGGCCGAAAGAAGCGGTCCGGCCGCACACGTTCGAGTCCGATCGGCCACAGAGTCCCGAAGTGCACCGGAATGGCCAGTCCGGCATGGACGATCTCGGCTGCTTCGGCCGCCCGCGTCGGGTTCATGTGCCCGGGCCCCAGGTTCGGCCCCCAACCGCCAACCGGCAGCAGCGCGAGGTCACAGTGGGGAACCCAGTCGCCGATATCCGGATAGAGGTCGGTGTCGCCGGCGAAGTAGGTCGTCCGCTGCCCGCTGATCACATAGCCGAGCGCGACGGTATCGGCCGGCCCGCGACGCCATCGCCTGCCGTCGTGATCGGCGGGCACGGCCCGTATCCCCAACCCACCGATCGTGATCTCGTCGCCCGCCACGACCTCGATGAGCCGACCCCCGACGGCTCGCAAGGCAGGGAGTACGTCGGGCGCGTGGCGCGGCACCACGATCGGCACGTCCTGACCGAGCAGCCGCAGGGACGGCAGGTGCGTGTGGTCGGCGTGCAGATGCGACAACAGCACCACATCGGGAGCACGAACGTCGGGGTCGCTCGGAATGGGGCCGCGTCGCCGCCGCAGATGGGCAACCCGTCCGGTGAGGATGGGGTCGGTCAGCACGGTGGTCTGCCGATCGACGAGCAGAGTGCTCGCATGACCCAGCCAGCGCAGTTCGGAGTCCGGGCGGGTATCGCGGCGGGTCGCAGGGTCGTCGCCGGGATGGGTCATGCCATTACCATCGCAGGGCAATCGAAAGGACGCCATGCGCAGCACCGCCCGAGTCGTCGGCATCGTCGTCGAACTCATCGTCTTGTGGCTGATCTCGGCACTCGCCCTGTTGGTTCTCGACGCCGTCTTCGGTGGGGTCACCCTCGACACGGTCGTGGTGGACGGCCGTGCGACCACGCTGCCGGCTGCGTTGGCGTTGGCGCTGGTGTTCGGTCTGCTCAACGCGATCCTGTGGCCGCTGGTGGTGCGCGCGATGGCATGGATCGGACCGGTGATGCTGTTCGTCGCGGTCTTTTTGGCCGGCGGGTTGTTGCTGATGCTGTCGATGATCCTCGTGCCGGTCGCCAGCGTGGACCGCACATTCGACCTGTTCGTGATGGCCGCGCTGCTCTCGGTGTTCAGTTCCGTGGTCGGTGGTGTGATCGCATCCCGCTCGGACACCTCCTACCGGATCATGCAGGTGCGTCGGCAACGTTTCCGCCGGCGCACCTCGGTACCGGCCACCACCACTCCGGGTCTGCTGTGCCTACAGATCGACGGCCTCGGTCATGGCGTGCTGCGGCGCGCCATCGCCGATGGGGTCACCCCCACGATGGCGAAGCTGGTCCGCGACACCCACCGGCTGGTGCCCTGGCACACCGACTGGAGCAGCCAGACCGGTGCGTCCCAACTGGGCATCCTGCACGGCTGCAACCACAACGTCCCCGCGTTTCGCTGGTACGACAAGACCACGGGCACCGTTGCGGTGTTCAGCAACCCCCGCGACAACGAACAACGCGAGGCCGAACGCGCCGACCGACCGGGGCTGCTGGCGTTCGACGGTGCCAGCCGCGGCAACCTGTTCACCGGCGGCGCCGACGACAACGTGCTGGTGGTCAGCCGGATGCGGGGCGCCCGACTCGGCGGCGGCGCCGGCTATGCGTCGTACTTCTTCGACCCGTCGAGCGCACTGCGCACAGTGGTGCGGATGATCGCCGAGATCCAGCGCGAACTGCGCCAGGGGTTTCATCAACGGCGGCGACATCCGGCCACGGGTCCGACGCGGCGGCGTCTACCCGTTCGTGCGGGCCTTCACCACCGTGGTGGCCAACGACATCACGGTGGCCGCGGTGGTCCGCGATCTCATCGACGGTCGCAGCATCATCTACGCGGACCTGATCGGCTACGACGAGGTATCGCATCACTCGGGTATTTCGCGGCCGGAAACCCTTGCGGTGCTGACGAAGATCGACGAGACCATCCGACTGCTGTTGGCCACCGTGGAACAGGCCGACCGCGACTACCGGGTTGTGCTGCTGTCCGATCACGGGCAGAGTCAGGGCGCCACCTTCAGTCGGCGCTACGGCGAGAGTCTGGCACAGCTGGTCGACCGGCTGTGTGGCGATCCCGAACGGCCGGAGTCCGAAGACCTCTCGGCGCAGGCCGATGCCGAGGGGCGGCTCTATGCCTCGGCCAGTATGGGTTCTGCGGGTGAGAAGACCGACGTGTCCCCGCCGTCTGATCGACCGGTTGTGCTGGGTTCCGGGAACCTGGGCCTGATCAGCTTCCCGCGCATCGACGGCCGCGCCGATACCGAGTCGATCGAGGACGCCTATCCAGGTTTACTCGCTGGATTATGCGGCCACCCCGGGATCGGTTTCCTGCTGGTTGCTGTGCCCGGCGGCGGGTCGGTGGTGCTCGGCGCCGACGGTTCGGTCGACGTGGCCACCGGAGCGGTCACCGGCACCGACCCGCTGCGCGGGTTCGGCCCGGATGCACTCGAGAAGATCCGGCGCACAGATACATTCGACAATGTCGCAGACATCATGGTCGGTGGCGCCTATTGGCCCGAGACCGACGAGGTCGCTGCCTTCGAGGAACAGGTAGGCTCGCACGGCGGGATGGGCGGCCCGCAGAGCACACCGTTCCTGCTGTTCCCGAAAGACCTCCCGCACCCACCCGACCCCCTGCACGGCGCCGAAGCCGTCCACGCGGTGCTGACCGGTTGGCGCGACGCCCCTTCGCCGGCCGAGTAGCCACCAACCCTATCGCTGGTCGAGTAGTCACCAACCCGCGTCGCTCCCCACTTTGCCAACAACCATATCGCTGGTCGAGTAGCCACGAGCCG
>NZ_JAPKFM010000032.1:0-55974 GCF_026262595.1 Gordonia aquimaris
CGAGGTACTCGGCGACACCACCGTCGCCGCCGCCATGCTCGACCGCCTGCTGCACCGCTCAGTCGTACTCAAACTCGACGGCGACTCCTACCGGCTACGCGACCACCACGCCCGCACCCAAAACCAGCGCACCGCCACCGCCCCCACCCGAAGGTCGCTACAGTAGAAGCCGCCCACAGGTGGGGAATTTCAGTGAGCACACCTGGGGAACTTTCTTGAGCCTCGTCACATGAACCCCATGAACGTGTTTCCCGAGGCGGCGATCAGCCGGGCGGCATGCAGTGCTGACATCTGGCTCCAGTGCGCCGAACTGATACCTGACCAGAATCCTTCGAGTACCGCGTGAGTCTCGGTAGGTAGCTGCAGATCTTCAAACAGTTGGGGAAGAGGGATCTCAAGGTCGTGCAGGCTGGCCAGCTCTGCAGGGTTGTAAACCAAGTCTTGCGGAATACGCGAGGCTACCTGATTCATTCGGAGCACAGCGCGCTCGAGGTCGGCAAGTTGATCGAACGGCACGGGCAGCACACTCCGCCTTACTCCGTGCACTGACCGCCACAGAAGTTGTTGTGGCGCGGCGTCATCACGAAGAAGCTGGATGCCATACCGATCGACCTCGGCCATTGCAAAAGCCTCGTCGTCACCGAGCCAGCCTCCGCCCATTTCGACGTCGAATCCTGCGATCCGATCTCGCTCGTACCAAGTTCGACCACCCAACCGATCTCTCGCTTCGAGAAGGGTCACAGCGTAGCCGCTTGTCCCAAGTTCGCGGGCAGCTGTGACACCCGCGAATCCGCCTCCGACTACGAGGACATCAGTGTGCTTGTTCATGCGCCACTCCCGTCTCGACGACGAACTTTCTGAATGGTTCGTTGATCCGCCAGGTCGATTTGGTGCCCGCGGCGACGGACACTATGTCGCCGGCCCGGAACACGGTAGAACTGCCATTCGCAAAAGTGATGCGCAACTCTCCCTGCACGATCAGCATGGTCTCGTCGGAGCGAAATTCGTACGCCGCCTCGTAGGGGAGCTGATCATCGGTCAGCTCCCACACGGCAACCCGGTTGACTCGGTCGTTTCTTCTGTCGTCACGGATGAAGTGCACGCTTCCGTGTCGCTCACCAGCGATCGTCATCGGAACGAAGTCGGTCACGTCGATCCGTGATCGGCCGAGTACGACAGGTGCGTCTGTCATGCTGTTCTCCTCTGTAGCAGGTTGGAGGTGCGAGTTCTTCGTAGAGTGGACAAGTGGACCTGAGTGGGGGAGGGCGGGCGCCTACAGTTTCGTAAGGTTGTTGAGATTCGGCCGGCTGCGTACCCAGTGCGGGTCGATCTACGCCGCCCGTGAAGGCAAGGGGGATGGATCACTCTCGGCACGAGTGAAGTCAATTTGCCCGTCACCCCGGACAAGGGCCACCACGTAGCCGACGCCAGCAACCGCAGGTATCAGAAGCCAGATCAACCCTGCCAATCCGGCTTGGCCGCCGGTCAGTACGTCGAAGTGGGCGACGCTCAGGTAGATCGCAACAGTGAAGCCTATGGCACTAAGGATGGGGAAAATCGTTGTTCCCCAAATGCGTTCAGGAGTCCGGTTTTTGCGGAAGAATGCGATGGCCGACAGGCTTGTGGCCGCGATGATCGATAGCAGTCCCACTGAGGCTAACGCGAACAGGAGCGAGTACATCGTGGAGAATGGATCGGCCGAGGCGATCATGAACGCGCCTGTCACCAGGGCTGCTGCTACGGAAACCACCAGGCTAGCCCTGTGTGGAGACTGGTACTTGGTATGCGTACGCGACAATCCTCTAGGCAAGACTCCAACCCGCGCCATCGCGAATACGTACCTGCTGAGGATGTTAGTGAACCCGAGAAGTATTCCGATAAAATTGGCTACGACGAGGATGCCCATCAGGTCGGACCACACCGGCCCTACGTAATGGTCGCTCAACGCGAGGATGAATCCGACGGGATCAGTCTGCGCGGTCTGCTGTACCTCTTCGATGCCTACACCGTTGGCAATGGCCCACGTGCTGAACGCATAGAACCCGCCGATCAACAGAATCGAGGCGTAGGTCGCCAGGGGAATAGTGCGTCTCGGGTTGCGTGCCTCTTCGCTGAAAACCACAGTGGCTTCGAAGCCGCCGAACGACGATAGCGCGAACAGGAACGCGATTCCGATTCCACCGGTCAACATCGCTGCAGGGGTAAAACCTATGAATGACATAGGTGCTCCACCACCATCTCCGCCACGAACGACGATCGAGATATCGAGGATCAGGATGACGGCGGCCTCGACAACTAGAAGCACCGCCAGAATTCGGGTGCTGAACTCAACCTTGTTGTATGCCAGTGTTCCCAATAAAGCGATTGTGATCAGCGTGATCAGTTCCCACGGGACGTCCATTCCGAAATACTCGTCGATGGTCTGTTTGGTGAAGACAGCGAAGGCCCCGTACAGACCGCAGAGCATTGCACAGTAGACGAGTAACGCCGCGTATGCTGCGGCTGCGCCTACTCGTGGCGAGAATCCACGTGCAATGTAGGTAACGAAGCCCCCTGCGGTGCCCATGTAGCGGCTCATCGCGACATATCCGACAGAGAAGACCCCAAACAGGGCTGCTGCAAGCACGTAAGTACCCGTCGCACCAGCGCCGTTTTGCATGAATACCAGGGGTGTGGCAGCAAGCACGGCCCCTACCGGTCCAACTGCGGCGATGACGAGAAACACCAGGCCTGGAACGCCGATGGCGTTGCGTCGCAAAGATTGATTGGGGGGCACTACGTTCTCTTTCTTTAGGCAATGAGTTTCACAGCTGGCGCTGGCGCCCTGGTCCACATTCCTGGGAGACGAGATCGCGAGCCTGAGCTGTCATGCATGCATGCGAAGGCCTGCGGTGCCGTGATGGTAGGACGGGCGGTGGACCAACTCGCATCTGTGATGTGGATCAACATATAACATCACATGGACGTACGCAATAGATGCGTCATGAATCCGGTGTCGATCCAAGCAGGGTGTCTAGTCGGTCCGCTGAGACCGTAGGTAGCTCGTGGCATCTGTAAATCATTACGCGTCAGATGAAATGGATAATCTTCGGTCTCAACCAGGACCTAAACGTGATGCCATGCCTTCACGGTACGGCGGACGCTACGACGCCTCTCGTCGAGCACCCCGGAGAACACAGTGCTTACGGGCGTCATGCGATATGGCAATCAGTAGAGTGTGCGGAAGGCGGTATGGTCTGACAAGCGAGGATTAAACAATGCTGCGAGAACCCACGGACTCCCTGCCGCAGCGTCTGCTGGTGACGCTGCTGGCGGACTACCGGCACGTGCTGGGGGACACCGTGCCCTCGTCCGTCTTAGTAGCTGTCTTCCAGGACTTCGACATCGCCCCCGACGCCACACGTACGGCCCTGAGCCGTCTCGTGAAGAAGTCCATCCTCGAGCGCACTAGGTCTGGCCGCACCACCTCGTATTTCATGACCGACGAGGCGATCAAGATGATCGACGAGGACACCAGCCGCATCATTGCTTTTGGAGAGGATCGGCCATGGGACGGACTCTGGACATTGGTCGCCTTTTCCGTCGTCGAGTCCGAGCGGGCTCGACGACACACCCTGCGTACACAGCTGCGTGCGTTGGGTTTCGCTCCGTTGTACGACGGGCTATGGACAGCAGCACACGCGAGTGTGGATTCCGCCCAACGTGCGTTGGCGGATGCCGGTGTCACCAACGCGTTAGTCATTCGCGGAACCATCGCCGGAGACCCCGCTTCGATCCTGGCGCAGTTTCGGCAGTCGTGGAACCTCGATGAGCTGGCGGAACGGTACCACCTTCTGATTCGCTCGGTCTCTCCTCTCATCGACCGAGCGCGAAAAGGGCTCGTCGCGCCGGCGGAGGCTCTTGTCGCGCGCACCCGGATTATGGATGAGTGGCGTGTCTTCCCCAGGCAGGATCCTGACCTTCCGGATTCGGTGTTGCCACGGCAGTGGCCTCGGTCCGAAGCACGGGCATGTTTCGTGGAGGCATGGACGAGACTTCAACCGGCCGCTGAGCTACGGCTTCGGTTGCTGCTAGACGACGCCGGAGGCTGAACCGTTTCTATGGTGCTGGCCAGCAACCTCCCAGGTTTCCGTCAAGTGTCACTTGACGGTGCCGTCGTCGATATCGACTTCGACGGCGAGTCGCAGCTGATCCGCCATCAATTCAACCAGCACCGAGTGGCAATTGAGCCCGAAGGTTCGGCAGGCTTCCACGCACCTTACATCGCGACCAGGCTCGACCACGGTGACATCATCGTGCACTTCACCAAGAAGTCGCCCCTGTTGGAGGCGATCACGCTGATTCTCCCTGCTGTCGGAACCTCGGTGTTGGCCTCCTGCCACCGGATTGATAACACTCATCGTTCCCGGCGGCAGGATCTCAAAGTGCTCCGCGGATCAACTGCTGGGACTCTCTCCTACGCAGACCTCATTGCCTTCCCGCTCCTCGTGCCCCCAGCCACCGAGGTGACGCTCACTTTCGCCGACGCAACAGAGTCTATGAAAGCAATGTTCACTGGCGCAGGACATCTCCGCGCGTGGCGAATGTCCCGCGGTCCCGGTTCCACCCAAGCATCAGGACGGATGTTGGCAGTGAATCCTCACACCGCAGCGCTGCCATGGGTCGCGAAGCGCAGCGGAGGAACGTTGATTCTCGATCGCAACCACCGAACTTTCTGGGGAGTTGATACGAGTCTTCTGAACTTCGAGGCCAACGACGCGAGCATCGTTGTCGGAAACATCGAGTCGTGGCTCGGGTGACAGTTCGCGATGCCGTGTTACAACCGCTGTCGGACTGTCGATCCAGAAAGACTCAGATCTAAGCTAAGAGTAAGAGACACCCGAAGGGCTTCGGAGTGTCTTTTACTCGCCAGTCCGGAGACATAGCCATGCATCGATCCTCCCGGCCGTTCCGATGGTGATGATGGCTTGGCTCAAGATAGCGAGCCTACCCTAGAACCTGTAGCGGTCACGCAGATCGACGGTTGGCTCTCGGATGCAGACGTCGATCTTGAGGACGATCGGCTACAACGTCTAGGCCGTGTTGAGCGTTGCGGCGAGGTTGACGGCCGCTCGGTAGCTGCGGATGCCGCTCGGTAGCTGCGGAGGAGCTTGTCGGAGCGCATCGCGATGCCGCGCCACTGCTTGAGCCTGTTGAAGCAGCGCTCGACGACGTTGCGGCCCTTGTATCGTCCTTGCTGCTGGTCGGCGAAGTCGATCGGCCGGCCCGGCTTCTTGCGGCGGTGCGCGATCTGGTCATCACGCTCCGGGATGGTCGCCGCGATCCCTCGGTCGCGGAGCGAGGCGCGGTTCGCCTTCGACGGGTACCCCTTGTCGGCGAGCACCCGGTCGGGGCGGGTGCGGGGGGCCTTCCCGTCGCGAGGCACGCGGATGTTCTCGAGCACGGAGGTCATCACCGCGGCGTCGTTGATGTTGCCGCCGGTGACCATTATGCCCAGCGGCCGTCGCAGTCCAGGTGCAGCTTCGGGATGTTCAAACCAGCGTGGACACCACCGTCGGTCTTGTTTATGGGTGACTTTGCGGGCGTAGATCCGTACCAGGTGGGTGTCGACGAACTCATACACCGACTCAAACTCGGGCGCCGGCCCCTGCTCCTGTTCGGTGTCCTCGGAGCCGCTGTCGGCATCGACGTCGTCGAACTCTTCGTCGGCGAACAGCTCACTACTCATCGACGTGTCTTGTCTTCGTATCGAGAGTGGCCGGGTTAGGCGGCTGACTGGTCATCGGGTGCATCCTCGGTTGTCGAGGTTGTGGTGTCGGGGCTGTATTCGGCCAGTGACTGCGTGATGAGGGCGGCGTTGGGCTTGTCCCACCACGGCACTGTTTGCAGGATCGTCGGCGGGTTGCCGGCGGAGAACAGCAGCAGCCGACCTCGTGGCCACGATGCGAGGTCGCGGGCGGTGAAGATGTTCTCCAACGTGGTGTGGATCGATGCCACCGCCGCCGCGGCCGGTGGAGTCGGAGATGTTGCGGGCTTTGCGGTAGTACTGGCCGGCGAGTTTGGCGAGGCTTTCCAGGTAGGCCGATTCGCGGACGTTGCCGCCGTAGATGTAGATGTTCGACGATGATTCGAGCTGCTTCATCGGGCGGTCGCCGAACATCCCGATCCCCTGGGACCACGACTGCAAGATCGTCAAGATGATGATGCCGCGCGACCCGAAGTGCGAGTACAGCTTCGGCAGATCAGGCCAGCGCAGGACGTTGGCTGCCTCGTCGAGTGCGCACAGCATCGGCACCCGCAACCGCCCGCCGGGTGAGTCGGTCGCGATGGCTTCGGCGGTATTGGTGGCTGCCATCGTCAGGGCTGCCACGAGCGGGCCGACTGAGCCGACACCTTCGCGTGAGAGGCGTAGAGCGTTTCGCCGCGCTGCACGTAGCCGGCGAGGTCGAGCTCGGGCCGGTCATCGTCGGGGCCGGTGGGTGCCAGGCAAGCGCACCACCCGGTCCCGGAGCGACCCAGGCCCCCAACCCCGCCGAGGATGGCGCCGGCGATCGCGCCTCGATTGTGGCCGGCTCGCCGTTGAGATTACGGGCACGAATGTGCCTGACTCGAATCTCTCGACGGCTCGGCATGTCCGGCCATCGGCACTTCGCTGTGGGAACATTCCCGACGGCCCGTAGCATCACATAGGGGACCGGCCACCATGCGGTGGCGACCTCGGATTCATCCGAACGGAGGGCATCACATGCAGGAGGAGCCGTCGATCCTGGCTTCGCTCGGCATCGACCCCGCCGCCTCGCCGGCGCCACCCGACGATGTCTGGAGTGCTGCGCTGCAGGCAGCGTTCGATCCGTCGGCGACCGCCGATCCCGACACGGTTCCGGAGATGGACGACGAACCACCGACGCTCGCCGCTAACGACGAGATCATCGTGGAGCCGGCCGTGCTCGAGGGCACCCACGACGGAGGCGAGTCCGGGTCGGTATCGGACCACGATGTCGTGGCGGCCGAACCAGCCCTCGGCGACCCTGACCTCAGCGGTCCCACCTCCAGCGACCCGACCCTCGAGGACCCGGCCCTCGACGACAACGCAGCGACCGGGCCCGCTGATCACAGCGGTGCCGAGTCCCACGATGACGGTGCCGGTCCGGACGACGGCCACTACGATCTCTGAGCTGAGGTGGGGGATGTGACGGGCGGGAACCACTGATGGACGAGGCTGCGCTGCTCATGCAGGCACGCGAAGGCGACCAGCGCGCCTTCGCCGAGGTCGTCACCGCCCACCGCAATCATGTGTGGGCGGTGTGTCTCAACATCTGCGGCAACCCGCACGACGCCGAGGACGCCTTGCAGAACACATTGGTCGCGGCTTGGCAGAACCTGCACAAGTTTCGTGGCGAGGCGCGCTTTTCCACCTGGCTGCACCGCATCGCCGCCAACAACGCGCTGACGGTGGTGCGCAAACGTAAAACCAACACGCAGATAGCCGATTTCAGCGATCCGGAAGAGTCCGTCCAACTCGCCGACGACGATGCCGCTCCGCGGTTCGACGAACACATTGCTCTTCGGGATTCGCTGCGTGACGCGCTGTCCCAGCTCCCCGCGGAGTTCCGCGAGGCCATCGTGCTGCGCGAATTCGGTGACCTCACCTACGCCGACATCGCCGTGCAGCAGGGTGTCGGGATTCAGACCGTGAAGTCGCGGCTCAACCGGGCGCGTACCCAACTGCGCGACATCCTCGGCGACCGTATGGCCGCCCACTAAGTACTGCCGAGCCGTCGAAACTCGTGATGCGGTTGTGACCTGCTGAGGTTGTTGTGCGGTGCGATCGTTAACTATCGTCACATTAGTCACACCAGTAACACGCACCTCATGTTTCGGTCAGGCACGCGCTCACGGAAGGTCTCGCGACGTTGGTTTCCGCACGTCCCCGGCACACACGTGCTCGATCGCTGCCACTGGCGGCGATCGGCTTGGTGCCCGCGCTGCTCGTCGGCGGGCTGCTGACCGCACCGCCGATCCTGTCCGAGGACGTGACATTGTCGGCCGGTTCCGAGGTGACGCTGATCGGCCATGGACACGGCCACGGCCGCGGGATGGGTCAATGGGGTGCCTACGGCTACGCCCAGAAGGGCTGGTCGGCGACACAGATTTTGCGCCACTATTACGGCGGCACCACCGCGGGGAAGGTGGACAGGCCCGAGATCACGGTCGCTCTGACCGGGAAGAACTCGGTGAATGTGCACGCGGACGCCGGGATGCGAGTCGGTGGCCAAATGGTGGCTCCCGGACAGGCGGTCAGCCTGTCCGGGGGTACCGCCACCATCACCAGCGGGTGCGGTGGCGGTGTCGTGCGGTCGGTTCCGGCGCAATGGGTCGAGCCGGTCAACATGGGTCCGAGTCGGCCACCTGGCGAGTTCCTGAAGTTCTGTGGCTCCAACCAGGCCTACCGTGGCGCTCTCGGCTACGACGGCGGTCGCGTCAGCAACCGCGTCCACATCGACGACTACGTCAAGGGTGTGATCCCCAAGGAGAGCGTGCCGGGATGGGCGGATTCCGGTGGGGCAGAAGCGCTCAAGGCACAAGCGGTCGCGGCGCGCACCTATGCGCTGGCCGCGATCGCCGGTGGCAAGAAGATCGACGACACCCAGAACTCGCAGGTGTATGGCGGTGTGGCGGGCGAGGATCCGCGCACCAACCGCGCCGCCGACGCCACCCCGGGGCAGATTCTGCTGCAGGGCGGCAAGCCCGCCTTCACCGAATTCTCCGCGTCCACAGGCGGTTACACGGCCGGTGGACGGTTCCCGGCGGTGCGTGACGACGGAGACACGGTCTCGCCGAACCACAACTGGACCGCGACGATCGGTGCGGGCCAGGTGGGCTCTGCCTTCGGTGTCGGTGCGCTACGCGCGTTGGAGGTGGTGGAGGCCAACGGTCTCGGCGCCGAAGACGGCCGCGCGATCAAGGTCCGCGCCGTCGGCTCCGGCGGGACCGTCGAGGTCAGCGGTGAAGAGGCCCGCACCCGCCTGGGACTCAAGTCGGCGTTCTTCTCGGTCAAGGGGCAGGCCATCCGGCCGAAGATCGTGAAGCCTCCCACCGGCCCCGACATGCCCGGTGGTGGCGGGCTGGACCTGAGTAACCTGCTCAGCCTCACCGACCAACTCCTGCCGGGCGCTTCGCAACTGCTGTCGACGGGCACCGAGGCGATCAACGGCCGTTACGACGACCTCGGTGGCGTCACCGGCCCGCTCGGTCAGGCCATCGGCGTACCGAACCTGACCCCCGACGGCAACGGGGTGGTGCAGCTCTTCCAGCGCGGCATGTTGCTGTTCAGCGAGCAGACCGGCGCGCACGCGCTCGTGGGACGGGGAATGGCCGACTACCTTGCCGGCGGCGGGCAGCCGGTGAAGGGCTTTCCGGACGACGACCGGTTGCGCTGAGTTCTGTTGCGACGCCTCAGTCGACGCCCGGTCCCGCTTCGATGATCTGCTTGGCCACGTCGACCAGTTTGGTATTGCTGTCCTGCGACAGTCGGGCCAGTAGCCGGAACGCCTGGTCGGCGTCGATCCGGTAGCGCTCCATGATCATGCCCTTCGCCTGCCCGATGATGTCGCGCGAACTCAGCGCGGTCAGTAGCTGGTCCTTCTCGCGGACCGCGGAGAACGCGGTGGCGCAATGCGCGGCGAAAAGCTGACCGACCGCGATCGCGTCCGGTTCGAACGCGTGGGTGGTGGTGCTCAGCAGGTTGAGGGCGCCGAAATCGTGACCGTCGATGTAGAGGCAGAAGCAGGCCATCGACCCGATGCCGAGTTCGGTGGCGGCTTCGGCATACCGCGGCCAGCGGTCCTCGCGGCGCATGTCGTCGATGATGATCGTGGTGTCGTCGACGGCCGAGCGCACGCACGGGCCCTCGTTGAACTCGCGCTGCAGGGCGTCGGATTTGCCCGCGAGATCACCCACCACCACCGGGGTCTCGATGCGGCCCGCGGTCACCATGGTGACGCTCGCGTATTCGGTACCGGGGACGGAGTCGACCGCGGCGGTGGAGATGCGGCCGAGTACGGCGGCAGTGTCGTCGCCCTCGGTTCGGATCTCCCGGATGAGTTCGGCCATCCTGGTCGTCTGCACGCTGTCCATTTTCATTCCTCCGCGGATCGCTGCCCGCCCCCGCTACGGGTGCCCTCGTGACCTGATCAGGGTACGAGATTCTCCCGCTGCGCGACCGACGGTCCGGCGTCGGCGGTGAACACGTCGAGGCGCAGGTCGGCGTCGCGGTAACCGCCGGCATGGGACAACGCTCCGTGCAGCAGGCGATCGTGAACGTCGTCACCCGACTGCGGATACTCCTCGACTTTACGCCGCCAGTGCACCGCGATCACCTCGCCGCGGGGCCGGAGCGACCGGGGCAGCCGCGTCAGCAGAGCGTCGAGGGCGACGGGATCGAGGTAGTAGAGCACTTCGCTGAGCACGATGAGGTCGAACGTCTCGTCGGGCCAGCCGGTCACCAGGTCGGCGGTTCGTACTTGCACGCGACCGCCGTGGTGGGCGAGCCGTTGGGTGGCCAACTCCACCGCTCGCGGGCTGAGGTCGGTGCACAGCAGCTGATCGCTGCGGGCGGCGAGCTGGTCGCTGAGTACTCCGATCGAACAGCCCGGTTCAAAAACCCGCTCGTAATGGTCGGCACGCAGCGCGGCCATCGTCAGCGCGTACTTGCGACGCTCGTAGAACCGCTCGGCGAAGCCCCACGGGTCGTCGCTGCGTGCGTACATGTCATGGAAGTAGTCGTCGGCCATCGTTCGCCGAAACCCGGTGTCGCGCGTCATGTGAACACGAACTCGCGGGTACGGATCAGGTGGGCCAGCACGTGCGGCGGGAGGATCGCCGCGTCTGCCGGGTCGTCGGACAGTGGCCGGACCTGGGTGTCGAAGGCGTTGATCGCCGCATGCTTGACCGCCAGGATCGCCGGGTCGATCCGATGTGCACGCAGCCGGTGCCACGGGATGGTGGGGTCGCCGGGAGCGGCCCAATGCCACATCCAGATCGGGTACCACCACACCGGCACGTCCAGGCGTGCGGCCACCTCACCAGCAACGGCGCCGACCGTGTCGTGATCGGGGTGCCCGTCGGCCGACCACACCGACAGCAGGCCGGTCGCGAGGGTCGGTGCTTCGGCGACGATCGACTCGACGATGCCGCCGATCGTGTGCCGCTGCTCGGCGAGCGCACCGTCGCGCAGCCCGCACCATCGGGGCGGGGCGACACCCAGCAGCTCGGTGGCGGTGTCGAGTTCGATGTGGCGCCGGTCGGCGAGCTGATCGGGCGACAGGGTAGGCGACCCCGGATGCGACGCGCGGCCATCCGACATGCACACCACCACGACCTCGATGCCGGCCTGCGCGGCCGCGGCCATGATCCCGCCTGCACCGAGCACCTCGTCGTCCGGGTGCGCGCCGAGCACCACCAGGCGCTCGATGTCCAGCGTCAGTTCCGGCCAGGGCTCCTGCGCGTCCATCCAGCTGACCCAGGCGTCCTCCGTGGTGCCGTCGGTGGTGACCGGTGTGCCGACCAGGCCGTTCGCGGTGGAATCGGGTTCGGTCACCGACATCGGGCCTCCGGAAGGTTACGGTCGTCGACGACGAGCCGACCGAGGTTCACCAGGTCGCGGTCGGCGTGCGATTGGCGAATGTAGACGCCGAGGTCGGCGACGGCCTGCGCGTGCTCGCGCTGATGCACGAGCGGTTCGGGCCCCAACGCCCGATTCACCCGGTCGATGACGTCGGTGGCGATCTGTTCCATGCTCCAGCGGACCTGCGCGGCCAACCGGCGGGCCCGATCGATGTCGTCGGGAGCGGCGTCGATCGTCATCGCGGCATGACTGAGTATTGCTTGGCCCTGGGCCAGGAGGGCGTCGACCGCACCGAGATGCATCATCGCGATGTCGTCGTCGCGGCGCCGCCCGGCAGCGGTGTACAGCGCGCCGGCCACTTTCCGGGCGCCGCCGAACCAGCAGGCCGCGACGCCTATCCCGCCGTGGAAGAACCCCGCCCGCTCCAAATAGGCGCCCGGTGCGCCGATCGGACGGGCCTCCGCCCGGTCGAAGCGAGCGGTTCCGGTCTCGGTGGTGCGCATGCCTGCGGCGGTCCAGCCACCCCGTTCCGGGCGCACCCCCGGCTGCTGCAGGTCGACGGCGAACATCCGCCGCTGATCACCGTCGCGGGCGGTGACCAGGGCGTGTGTGCAGCTGACCACGCCCGAACACCACGGCTTGGCCCCGGAGAGCTCCCACCGCCCGGAGTGCCGTTCGGCGGTCACCATCGGCTCCGGGGGCTCGGCCGCCCAGACGCCCCAGAACTCGCCGAACCCGGTGCGTTCGCCGACGATGTCGGCCAGGATCGCGTCCGCATCTAGATGGGCCTCGACGAGTCGACCCATCGAGATGTCGCGATGGCAGAGTTCGGTGAGGATGCGGAATCGATCGGCGGTGTCGCCGCGGCCCGGGAGTGGGACGTCGAGGTCTCCTTCGGTCACGATGCGCACCGCGAGCGCCGGGGCATCACACATCATCATCGGGCCACCTCCGGATCGTCGGCGGGTCGGTCGGCAGAGCGCCGGACCGGTGTTGCGCGGTCCAGGATCTCGAGTCGCTGCAGGTAGCCGGCGAATCCGGCGTCGGTGCGTCCGTCGCGTCGCGTCGAGGTCGCCACCGGGGAGCGGGCGCTGCGCCGAACCCGGGCACCCGAGGCCATCAGCCGCCGCACGATGTCCACATCCTCGTCGCCGGTCCGCGGCGCGAAGCCGCCGATCCGGCGGTAGGTGTCGGCGCGAAACCCCAGGTTGGCGCCGTGTACGTGATGGTGGCCGTCGTCGGCCAGGTAACGGTCGGCAAAAAGCTCCGCGACCGAGGAGGGCCAGTCGGCCCAGCCATCGGGGACCACCGTCCCGACGAACGCGTCGACCCCGTCGGCCGCTGCGCTCAGGTGCGTCGCCAACCAGTCCGGCGGAACCTCCGAATCGGCGTCGGTGGTGGCATACCAGGTGACGTGCTCATCGGGCGTCGACTGGCGATCGTGACTCGCGGCGTAGGCGAAACCGGCACGACGCGCAGCGCCCACCGACCGTGCCGAACAGGTGAGGGCGGTGATGTGCGCGGGTACGAGCCGGCTGGAGGCATCGGTGCAGGCGTCGAGGACCACCACGATCTCCACCTCGACCGCGACAGCGTCGGCCGCCACCGTCAGCGCGGTCAGGCAGCGGGTGAGCAGGAGTTCTTCATTGTGCGCGGGAACCACGACCACCACCCGTTCCATCGGCGAGTGATCATCGAGAACGTGCACATCGGTCACCGGGCCCTCCACGGTTGTCTGACGACGTCGATGCCCGGTGGTTTCAGGCCGACCGGTTCGCGGGTACCCAGATCCGGGGTGACTCACACCCGCCCGGCCGGTGATCGGATGTGCAGGTCGACGCCACCACGCGGCCGTGTGCACGGCGATTACTCAGGTTCGGTCCGTTACCCTGAACACCCGTGGCAGGAAATGGTGAGGACCGCAGCCCCGTCGACCTGATCGTGGTCGGCTCCGGGTTCTTCGGACTGACGATCGCCGAGCGGGCCGCGACCCAACTCGACAAGCGTGTGCTGGTGCTGGACCGCCGACCACACATCGGTGGCAACGCGTACTCCGAACCCGAGCCGACCACCGGCATCGAGATCCACAAGTACGGCGCACACCTGTTCCACACCTCCAACAAGCGGGTCTGGGACTACGTAAACCAGTTCACCGACTTCACCGGCTACCAGCACCGCGTCTTCGCGATGTATCAGGGCCAGGCCTACCAGTTCCCGATGGGACTCGGCCTCGTCGCGCAGTTCTTCGGCCGCTACTACTCGCCCGACGAGGCGCGGGCCCTGATCGCCGAGCAGGCCGCCGAGATCGACACCGCGCAGGCCCGCAACCTCGAGGAGAAGGCGATCAGCCTCATCGGGCGGCCCCTGTATGAGGCGTTCGTCAAGCACTACACCGCCAAACAGTGGCAGACCGACCCGAAGGAGTTGCCCGCCGGTAACATCACCCGGCTACCGGTGCGCTACACCTTCGACAACCGCTACTTCAACGACACCTACGAGGGGCTACCGGTCGACGGCTACACGGCGTGGCTGGAGAAGATGGCCGCCGACGACCGTATCGAGGTGCGCCTGGACACCGACTGGTTCGACGTGCGCGACGAGTTGCGGGCGATCTCGCCGGACGCCCCGGTGGTCTACACCGGCCCGCTGGACCGCTACTTCGACTACTCGGCCGGCCGACTCGGCTGGCGCACACTCGATTTCGAGACCGACGTACTTGACATCGGGGACTTCCAGGGCACACCGGTGATGAACTACAACGACGCCGACGTCCCGTACACGCGTATCCACGAGTTCCGGCATTTCCATCCTGAGCGGGACTCCTACCCGGCCGACAAGACGGTCATCATGCGCGAGTTCAGCCGCTTCGCCGAAGCCGACGACGAACCCTACTACCCGATCAACACCCCGGAGGATCGTGCGAAGGTCTCGGCTTACCGCGACCTCGCGAAAGCCGAGACCGCACAGCGCAACGTGTTGTTCGGTGGTCGGCTGGGCACCTACCAGTACCTGGACATGCACATGGCGATCGCCAGTGCGCTCACCATGTTCGACAACACCTTGGCGCCGCACCTCGCCGAGGGCGCCCCGCTCTCGACGTCCGACGGGCAGTGACCGGGTGTGAACCGATGAGGCGGAATACATGACAGTGACCCCTGTGAACCAGACCGACATCCCGGAGGCGGGCGCCGGCCCGTCGAAGGCGACCGCACTGCTGCAGCGGGTGATCTTCCCGCGCGCCGGTGAACCGATCGACGTGCGGTCGCTGTATCTGGTGGAATCGCCGAACAATTCGCGACGCGCGCACGCACCGAGCCGGACATCGGTGTCGCTCGCCGGCGAGTCCGAGGTGAGCTTCGAGACCTACTTCAACGCCTTCGCCGCTGCCTACTGGCGTCGCTGGAGTGTGCTGACGTCGGTGGTGCTGCGGGTGGAGGTGGTCGGCACCTGCCGAGTCGATCTGTATCGCTCGAAGATCGACGGCTCACGCATCGGCATCGGCGGCGACCTGATCGCCACCGACGAGAACGGCCGCGGCGTGGCCGAATTCGAGCTCGACCTGGGGCCGTTCGAGGACGGCGGCTGGATCTGGTTCGACATCACCACCGACACCGACACCGAGATCGTCGCGGCCGGGTGGTATTCGGCGCAGCCGGCAGCAACCGGTGACGAGACCAAACGCGTCACCATCGGCATCCCGACGTTCAACCGGCCCACCGATGCGGTCAACGCGCTGGCCGCGCTCACCTCGGATCCGTTGGTGGACGAGGTGATCGATGCCGTCATGATGCCCGATCAGGGCAACAAGAAGGTCGTCGACGAACCCGGCTACACCGAGGCGTCCGCCGCACTCGGTGATCGGCTGCACATCTTCGACCAGCCGAACCTCGGCGGCTCCGGCGGGTACGCCCGGATCATGTACGAGGCGTTGCGCCGCACCGACTCTCCTTACATCCTCTACATGGATGACGACATCATGATCGAGCCCGACTCGATTCTGCGGGCGCTGGCAATGTCGCGATTCGCCAAGTCCCCCATGCTCGTCGGTGGTCAGATGCTCAACCTGCAGGACCGCAGCCACCTGCACTGCATGGGTGAGGTCATCAACCGCGACAAGTTCATGTGGACCGCGGCGCCGTTCGTCTCCTACGACCACAACTTCGCGAAATACCCGTTGCGCGACCGGGAGAACTCGAAGAACCTGCATCGGCGGATCGACGTCGAGGGCAACGGGTGGTGGATGTGCATGATCCCGCGGCAGTGCGCCGAGGAGATCGGTCTGCCGATGCCGCTGTTCATCAAGTGGGACGACTGGGAGTTCGCGCTGCGCGCCGCCAAGGCCGGCTACCCGACGGCGACCGTGCCGGGTATCGCGATCTGGCACATGGCGTGGAGCGACAAGGACGATGCCATCGACTGGCAGGCCTACTTCCACCTGCGCAACCGGTTGGTGGTCGCGTCGCTGACCAAGGACGGCCCCATCGACGGAATCGTCAAGTCGATGGTCAAGGCGACCGCGAAACATTTACTGTGCCTTGAGTATTCGACGGTCGCCATCCAGAACGAGGCGATCCGCGACTTCCTGGCCGGGCCGGATCACATCCGCAGCTTGTTGCCGACCGCGCTGCCGAAGATCGCCGCGATGCGCAAGCAGTACCCGGACGCCGTCGTCCTGCCGTCGGCCACCGAGTTGCCGCGCACCAGCGGACAGGCCACCCACCTGGGCACCAACATCCCGGAGGGTAAGGTCGCCAAGCTCAAGTCGCTGACCGCCGCGCTGGTGCGCAACGCCAAGCCGGCCGACCCGCGTCACCACGAGGTGCCGCAGGCCAACTTCCCGCCGATCGAGGCACGCTGGTTCAGCCTCGGACGCGTCGACGGCGTCACCGTGACCACCGCCGACGGCCGCGGCGTGGTCTACCGCAAACGTGACCGCGACAAGATGATTGCGCTGGCCAGAGAGTCGGCGGCACTCGTGCGCGAACTCAAGGACCGCTTCCCGGCGATGCGCGAGGAGTACCGGGCCAAGCATGCAGAACTGACGAGTCAGGAGAGTTGGGCGCGTGTCTTCGGAATCGACTGAGTCGGTCTCGGCGCCGGTGGTGCTGCCACCGGCGACCGGTGAGGTCGCCGCACTGCTCGCGGTCCAACGCGTGGCCGCCGACCGTCCGGGCGTGGTCTCGGCGGCGCGAGGCCTGTCGCACTTCGGCGAACACTCACTGGGTTGGCTGGCGATCGCCGGCGTCGGCGCTGCCGCCGCATGGCGACGCGGCGATCAGCCCGAGGTGCGGCGCTGGGCGGAGGCCGGGGTCGGCGCGTTCGGCGCGCATGCCGCCTCGGTGATCATCAAGCGGGTGGTGCGCCGCCGCCGCCCACACGACGAGCGCATCCGTGTCGGGGTGTCGACGCCGAGCAAACTCAGCTTCCCGTCGTCGCACGCCACCTCCACCACCGCAGCCGCCATCCTCATCGGGCGGGCGGCCGGACTGCCGACGGCGGCGTTGCCCGCGGTACTTGTTCCGCCGATGCTGTTGTCGCGGCTGGTCCTCGGCGTGCACTACCCGACCGATGTGCTCGCCGGAGCAGCCATTGGAGCGGCGAGCGCGGCGGCCGTGACGGCGGGTGACAGACTGTTCGCGACCAACGTCGCTACGAGATGAGTCCGAGGACATGAGCGAAGAGCCGATCGAGCATGAACCGGTGCTGGCACCGCCGAAGAATCTGGCGACCGGCCTGATCAAGGCGGTCCGCCCGCGGCAATGGGTGAAGAACGTCCTCGTTCTCGCCGCGCCGTTGGCGGCGGGCAGCGTGGGCGAGGGCGATGTGCTCGGGCCCGTCGCCATCGCCTTCGTCGCGTTCTGCCTGGTCGCGTCGTCCATATATCTGGTCAACGATGCTCGCGACGTCGAATCCGACCGGAATCATCCGACCAAACGTTTCCGCCCGATCGCCGCGGGTGTGGTGCCGGTGCCGCTGGCCTACGGTCTGGCGGTGGTGCTCGCGGTGGCGGCGCTGGGGATCTCGCTGCTCGCCAACTGGGAGACGGCGGTCGTCATCGCCATCTACCTCGGCATTCAGCTCGGCTACTGCTTCGGCTGGAAGAACCAGCCGGTCATCGACATCTGCATTGTCTCGTCGGGCTTCCTGCTGCGTGCTATCGCCGGAGGTGTCGCCGCCGAGATCGAGCTGTCGCAGTGGTTCCTGCTGGTGATGGCGTTCGGGTCGCTGTTCATGGCTGCCGGCAAGCGGTACGCGGAGCTGCAGCTGGCCGAGCGGACCGGCGCCAAGATCCGCAAGGCGCTGCAGTACTACACCACCACCTACCTGCGGTTCGTGTGGACCTTGTCGGCGACTGCGGTGGTGATCTTCTACGGCCTCTGGGCCTTCGACAACGCCGACACGAATGTCGCCTACTCCGTGTCGATGGTGCCGTTCACGATCGCGATCCTGCGCTACGCCGTCGACATCGACGGTGGTCAGGCCGGGGAGCCCGAAGAGATCGCGCTCGGTGACCGCGTCCTGCAGTTGCTGGCCGTCGCCTGGTTGGTGTGTGTTGGTGTCGCGGTCTATGCGGTCTCCTGACCTGGGGTCTTCCGAGGGCGGTGAGGTCGGCGACGCGGCAGCCGACGCCCCCACCGAGGCGATCCCCGTCACCGAGTCGGACCCCGACAGCGAGTCGAGCCGTGCCACCGAGCGGAACCCTGACACCGAATCGACAGTCGCCACCGAGCTGACGACAGGCGCCGACACGGGCCGTGGCCTCGGCAGCTGGGGTGCCCGTCAGTGGGTGCCCGTCATCAGTTTCCTGATCGGCACGATCACGGTCACCACGCTGTTCACCATCGGGGTGTGGCAGCGACGCTGGATCGCCGACGACGGACTGATCGTGCTGCGTACGCTGCGCAACCTGTTCGCAGGCAACGGCCCGGTCTTCAACGTCGGCGAACGCGTCGAGGCCAACACCTCGACCGCCTGGACCTACGTGCTCTGGTTCTGGGCCTGGGTCACCGACGGTCAGCTCGAGTACGTCGCCCTCTGGGTGGCGCTGGTGCTGTCGGTCGCGGCGATCCCGATCGCCATGTATGCCACCGCACGGCTGTATCGCACCCGCCTCGGTGGACTGACCGGGGACGGTTGGACGCTGTTGCTGCCGTTCGGCGTGATCGCCTACGTCGCGCTGCCGCCGGCCCGGGACTTCGCGACCAGCGGTCTGGAGAACGGCCTGTGCATCTTCTGGGTGGCGGTCCTGTGGGGTCAGTTGGTGGCGTGGAGCAGACGCCCGGTCACCGACCCGTCGCGGTGGCAGCGGGCCGCGACGCTGACCTTGGCGTTCACCGCCGGTCTGGCGCCGCTGATCCGGCCGGAACTGACGATTCTCGGCGGACTGGTCTTGCTACTGGTGATACTCGCACCCACCTCGTGGCCGATGCGGATCGGCATGATCGTGGTGGCCGCGGTGCTACCGGTGGGCTATCAGATCTTCCGGATGGGTTACTACGCGTTGCTGGTGCCCAACCCGGCCGTGGCCAAGGACGCCAGCGGCGCCAAGTGGCATCAAGGGTTGCTCTATCTGGCCAATTTGTTCGGACCGTACGTGCTGTTGCTGCCCGTCGTCCTGATCGTCGTGACCGGCATCTTCATCGTCGGCGGCCGACGTCTCGCGGGCGGGCGGCCGACGCCGGAGCCCGGCGAGTCCGTCCGACTCACCTGGCGGCAGCGGGTGGCGTCCTGGTCGGCCGCCCTACACAGTCCCTCCGCGGCGACGGTCACCGTGATGCTGGCCGGGCTGATCGGCGGCATCTACTGGATTCGGCAGGGCGGCGACTTCATGCACGGTCGCGTTCTGCTGGTCCCGTTGTTCACCCTGCTGCTGCCGTTGATGGTGGTGCCGGTGACCATTCCGGCGCACGTGCGCGCGGCATGGCGCTCGGATACCGGCACCGATACCGACGTGCGGCGTCGGACGCGGGTACAGCTCGCCGGGTCGGTGATCATGGGCGCGTTCTGGGTGACCATCGTCGCGTGGGCCGCGGTGTGCAGCCACAACGTGCTGCCCAACGCCGGCACCGACATCGGCCGGAGCGGCATCGTCGACGAGCGTCGCTTCTACGTCACCAACATGGGCAACGAGAACCCGGTGACTGCCGAGGACTATCTCGATTACCCGCGTATGGGAGCGATGGCCGAGTGGATCGAGCGCTACCACGACGAGGGCGGAGTGATCCTGCCGTCGTTCAATTACGACGAGTGGTACATCGCAAAGCTGCCCGGCAATATCGCGCCCGAGGACCGCAAGCTCACCGTCTACTTCCTCAATCTGGGGATGACGAGTATGAACGCGCCACTCGACGTCCGTGTCATCGACCAGATGGGCCTGGCATATCCGCTCGCCGCGCACACCGAGCGCCTCGAGGACGGCCGGATCGGTCACGACAAGGTGTTGCCCTCGGAATGGGTCGTCGCGGAGGCCGGAGCCTACCCGCGCAAGCCGGTCCTGCCGGGTTATCTCGACGAGGACCTGGTGCGGCAGGCGCAGGTGGCGCTGAGATGCCCGGAAACCCAGGATCGTTTCGACTCGTACGAGGCGGCGTGGACGTGGGAGCGGTTCAAACGCAATCTCAAGGAGTCGTTCACGTTCACCGACTACCGGATCGAACGTGAGCCCGAGTACGAAATCGCGCGCTGTGGGTTGCAGATGCCGCCCCGCATCCATCCGCGCTGACCGTTCACCTCATCCGCGAGGGGCCGACGCGTGCGGAAGTCCGCGCAATCCGCTGCCTGAGGAGGGCCGGAGCGTGCGGAGGCCCGTCACGAAGGCCCGGTTTGCCCATCAATATCTCGAATCGGTAACGTTCGGCCCGACTTGGTCGATAGATCAACGTGACCAGGACACCCGTGTGCTGATTGCATAACGGCTCGCCGACGAGCGGATGTGAGAGCAGTCACAGCGTTTGTCAGCGTTGGGGGGATGCAATAGGCTCCCGAAACGGTGCTCAACGGCCGAATGTGGGCTGTTCGGCGCGCGATTGCTTCGCGTGCCGGGGCCAGTGCGCCCGCAGCGCCGTCGGGGGATGTCAGCGGCCGGGTGTCGTAGGAGGATTCGGCGGTTCGGGAATGTTGTCCCGTCCCGCCGGATGACAGAGGGAGATATCAGTCGATGCGTGAAGCTGCTGCCAGGCCGCCAAGAGCCGGTTGGGCGCGAAACCGAGCCGTCGCGGCAATCATCGCGATGGCGACCGTGATCGGCCTGGCCGGTGTGATCGGCGGTGCCGGTGACGCGAGCGCCCGGATCGGTGGCACCCAGATCGGCAAGCAGGAGTTCTGGGTCAACGGATGTGGCATGCCCAACGTGAAGGTGCGTGCCTGGAAGCGTCCCGGTAACTACAAGACCGCGATCCTGCTCGACGGCATGCGCGCCCAGTACGACTACAGCGGCTGGGAGATCAACACCAACGTCCAGGAGATGGTCCGCTCCGGCGTCAACGTCGTGGAACCCATCGGTGGGCCGGCCAGCTTCTACTCCGACTGGGACGCACCCAGCAATTTCAACAACCAGCCGTACCGCTACATGTGGAACTGCGTCATCACCCGCTCGCTGGTCCGCGAACTGGACCGCCGCGGGTTCCGGGTCGGCGCGAGCCGTAAGTACGCCATCGCCGGTCTGTCGTCGGGCGGTAATGCCGCCCTCGTCATCGGTGCGCAGAACCGCCACAACTTCGACCGCGCGGCGTCGCTGTCGGGCTACAACTTCCTGAACGCGCCCGGTATGCGCACCGCGCTGCGACTGGCGATGTTCGACGTCGACCCCAAGCCGTGGAACATCGACAGCATGTGGGGCCCGCCGTGGAGCCCGCGATGGATCTCCAACGACCCGTTCATGAACATCAACCGCATGCACGGTATGAAGATCTTCATCGGGTCCGGTAACGGCCTGTTCGGCCAATACAACTCGCTGCCGAACGTTTTCGACGACCTGTTCAAGGGCTCGACGCTCGAGGTCCTCGCCTTCACCCAGGCCAAGGCCTTCGAGGCGGCCGCGTTGGTCCAGGGACTGCCGCTGATGACCTATTACTCCAACGGCACCCACGCCTGGGGCTACTGGCAGGACATGCTCTGGAACGCCAAGAATCGCGGGTTCTTCCGCTGAGTTGACCGGCGATCGCACCGCAGGACAACATCAGTCACAGAAATCCCACGCGTAACAGCGTGGCGCACGCAAAACAGAACGCCCTACGTGTAAGAAACACGTAGGGCGTTTTGTTGTCTGTGGGGTTGATGTGACTTCTGGGGAAAGAGTTACTCGCTCACCTGGTCAAACGCCGTGATGCTCAGGTGGTGTGAAGGAGTCAGAGGGTGAACTGGCAAGTGGTTCGGTATGTCGTGGCGCGCAGCGCGCGGAACACGACCGACGATGTTCGGGGGCACGGCGTCCGGGGGCACCGAGGTCAGAGCGGTCGATCCGGCACCGCCCGACGGTGGGCGACCGGTGCGGCAGCAGCGGCCGCCGCGGTCCTGGTGCTCGCCGCCCCCACGATCCCCGCCGGCGCCGAGCCGGCCCCGGCGCCCGGCGCGCCCGCGGTGCAGCCATCGGCCCCCGCGCCGGCAGCACCGCCGGCGGCCGAGTCGGCCCCACCGGCCCCGGTCGCCGCTAGCCAACCCGCGCGGGTGACCAACACCTTCTGGTACACCGACCGCCGTGTCGCGCTGTGGGTCGACTCGCCGGCGATGGGAACCAACATCCAGGTCCAGCTGCTGCTGGCCCGTGACTGGTGGGCCAAGCCGAAGGAGAAGTTCCCGCAGCTGATCACCCTCGACGGTCTGCGGGCACAAGAAGACCAGAGTGGCTGGATCATCAACACCAACATCGAGGACTTCTACCGCGACAAGAACGTCAACGTGGTGCTCCCGATCGGCGGCGAGTCCAGCTTCTACACCGACTGGAAAGAACCCGACAAGGGCAAGAACTACAAGTGGGAGACGTTTCTGCAGTCCGAGCTCCCGCCGATCCTGGAGGGCGACTGGCGCTCCACCGACGTCCGCGGCATCCAGGGCCTGTCGATGGGTGGCTCGGCGGCGATGATGCTGGCCGCCCGCAACCCCGGTTTCTACAAGTACGCCGCGTCCTACTCGGGCATCTTGCAGATGACCTCCTACGGAATGCCGCAGGCGATACAGTTCGCGTTGCGCGACGGTGGCGGCTACGACTCGATGAAGATGTTCGGCCCGCCCAGCGACCCGGCCTGGAAGGAGCATGACCCGTACTTGCTGGCCGAGAAGCTGCGCGGCACCAGCCTGTACGTGTCGTCGGGCAACGGACTGGTCGGCCCGCACGACAAGCCGTCCGACATCCCGATGCTGGCCACCAACTATTCGGGTGTCGGACTGGAGATCCTCAGCCGAGTGACCTCGCAGCAGTTCGCCATCAAGCTCAACCAGCTGGGCATCCCCGGTCAGGCGGTCTACCGTCCTTCTGGGACGCACACCTGGCCGTACTGGCAGTTCGAGATGCAGCAGTCGTGGCCGCAGGCCGCGGGCGCCCTGGGCCTGACGAACGATCACCCGGCGTGCAAGGTCGGCTTCGCGAAGGCCTACAACGTCAACAAGGACGTTCTCGGTGAATGCCTGACACCGGTCTACGGCGTACCGGGTGGCAAGGCACAGGACTTCCGCGGTGGGCGGATCATCACCGGTCCGAAGGGGCCCAAGATGGTCGGCGGCGGCATCGGCGGCGAGTACGTCGCCGCCGGCGGGCCGGGCGGCAAGCTGGGTCTGCCGACCAGTGACGAGATGCCCACCCGCGACGGCAAGGGGCGCGTCAACACCTTCGAGCACGGCCGGATCGTCTGGACGGCCAAGGATGGAGCGAAGGTCACCAAGTGACCTCTCGCACCCGGCGACGGCCCAAGCTGAACGGGAGCCGTCGCCGGTGCTGAGACTTCACTGAGTAATCGGCACGTTTCTGCTGGTGGGGTGGGTCGGGTGGCAAGCGACTCACCGCGGAGACGGTAGCCTGACGCCAGGCGGATCGCAGGAGCGGACCGCGGCAGCAGGTGTGAGAACCCGACTCCGACGACGACGTCCGGGCCGGGTGCGACGAGGAAGTGACGATGACCCGAAAGTTTCTGCAACTCGCGATGGTCGCGGCGGGACTCGCGCTCACCGTGGGTTCGGTGTCGGCGTGCTCCGACGACTCGACGGCCACGGCCCCGATCACGAGCAACCCGGTGACGACCACCTCGATGTATTCGACGACGCCGTCGTCATCGGCGGCTCCGTCGACGACGGCCTCGGCCGAAGAGACCGCGGACTCCGACGCCCCCGACGAACCGGCGCCGCAGGAGCCGGGCGGGACGGCATTGCCGGCAACGGCACCCGAACCCGGCACCGGCGTCCCGCAGAGCTTCCCCGGACCCGACGGGCAGGAGATCGGGCCGAAGGGCAAGGCGTATTTGGCGGCGCTGAAGGCCGACAACGTCACGTTCATGGGTGACACCGACAATTCGGTGGCCCTCACGATGGCCGAGTACGTGTGCAATGAACGCAAGAAGGGCACCGACCCGGTGACCGTGAAGGCATTCGTTACCGCGTCGGTCGGACCGGGCACCGACACCGTCGTCGAGGCCAACACCAAGGCCGACAAGGTCATCAAGGCCGCCGACGAGAATTACTGCTGATAGGTGAGCGCACGGAGATCGCAGCGTCGTAAGCGGCGACTGCCGAGGATGCTGCTGTTCCTGGCGCTGCTCGCGGTCGTCGCGATCATCCTGATCGTGGTGTTGGTGATCGTGTTGCTGCAGCCAGGCCCGCCACGGATTCCCATCGGCCCGGGAGAGTCGACCACCGAACCAAAGGAGCGGCCCGATGCGCAGTCGGCCGACTGCCCGGACGTGCTCACCCTGGTCATACCCGGTACCTGGGAGTCGTCGGCGGACGACGATCCCTACACACCGACTGCGAATCCGCAGTCGTTGATGCTGCGGGTCTCCGGTGCGCTCGCCGACGAGTTCCCGTCGTCGCGCACGAGCGTCTACACCGTGCCCTACGTGGCGCAGTTCCGGAATCCGACCAATCTGGCCGACCGGCAGCGTGACTACGATTTCTCTCGCTCGCAGGGTTACAAACGGGCGGCCGGCAAGATCATCCAGACCAACCGGAATTGTCCGCTGACGCGGTACGTGATCATGGGCTTCTCGCAGGGCGCGGTGATCGCCGGCGACCTGGCCAGCAACATCGGTAACGGGCGCGGCGTGCTGGACGCCTCCGACCAGGATCTGGTGCTGGGTGTGGGGCTGATCGCCGACGGCCGCCGTGAATCGGGCAAGCAGAACGACATCGGTCCCTCCCCGGAGGGTGTGGGAGCCGAGGTCGCACTGGCCGGGATGGGTCGACTCGTGCCCGGCATCACCATGACCGGGCCGCGTGCCGGCGGATTCGGTGAGCTCGCCGATCGGGTGCAGTCCATCTGCGCCCCCGGCGATCTGATCTGCGACTCGCCGACCATCACCAACCCGATCCGGGCGGTCAGCCAGCTCGCCGGTGCGATCGACAACCCCGTGCACGCGATGTATGCGACCACCGATTACTGGTCGCTCGACGGGACGTCGGCCACCCAGTGGATGTACGGCTGGGCCAGCAGCGTCATCTCCGACGCACCCCGCCCCGCCCACAACTGAGCGACGACGGGCGTCACTCGGTGTCTGACATCCGGATGCCCTGACTGCGCGCAAAGGATGCCTCCTCGGCACTGACGAGCCCGAACGACACCAGCGGGCGCGGATAGACGGCGTCGCCCAGGTAGGCCGCCGCCACCGCCATGCGGTTGGCGCCACGGGGCAGCGAGAACAGATGGTAGGCGCGGGTGACTGCCTTGGCCGCGAAGCCGGACAGGTGCACACCGACCGGATTGGCCACCGCGAACCGCGGCCCCAGATCGACGACCAGGCCGAGATCGTTGTGTCGATAGTTCGTCGAAGTCCCGGTGCCGATCGAGGCGAGCACGTTGCGTGCGAGCACCTTGCCCTGACGCACGGCGTGCTGGGCGGTCGGCGGTGTGATCGCCGCCGAATCCGACTTCGTGGTGTCCGGCACGGCCGCCGCGTCGCCGGCTGCGAAGACGTCGGGGTGGTCGGGGACCGACAGGTCTGTGCGCACCGTCAGTCGCCCCTTCTCCGTGGGCAATCCGAGGGACTCGATGAGGGGGTTGGCGCTGACTCCGGCGGCCCACGCGACGGTGTGCGTGGCAACCGTCGTGCCGTCGCTCAGCTCGGCGACCTCATCGGTCAACCGGTCGATGGTGGTGCCCAACCGCACGTCGATGCCGCGCGAGCGCAACACCTCGAGCACCTTGTCGCCGAGCTTCTCGCCCACCTCCGGCATCACCCGGTCGGCCATGTCGAGCAGCACGAAACGAACCTCCTGCGGGTCGAAATCACGTTGCCGGGCGACCTCGTCGGCCAACGCGCGCAACTGTGCGGTCAGTTCGGCGCCGGCATAGGACGCGCCCACCACCACGACGGTGCGTCGTGCCCGGGCAACCGCCGAATCGGTTTCGCGCGACGCCAATTCGAGCTGCTCGAGCAGCTGATCGCGCAGATACAACGCCTCGGTGGTGGTCTTGAGCCCGCGGGCGTGTTCGGCGAGGCCGGGGATGTCGAAGAGTCGGGTGACCGAGCCGGGGGTCAGCACCAGTCGGTCGTAGGCGACGGTTTCGACGGCGTCTTCGCGGTTGTGCACCTCGAGTGTCCGAGCGGCCAGATCCACTTTCTCCACGCGGCCGGCGATGAGGTCGGCTTCTGGCAGGCTGTCGGCCAACGGGACGGCGACGAATCGCGGATCGAGCAGCCCACCGGCGACGTCGGGCAGCAGCGGTGTGTAGAGCATGAAGTCATCCGGCGAGATCACGGTGACCCGAATCGGATGGTCGGTCGACGAGCGCTGATGGCGCAGCAGGCGCCGGGTGGTCTCGAAGCCGGCGAAGCCGGCACCCACGATGACGATGCGGACGGGTTCGACTGTTGCGGTCATATCGGTGTCCGTACCCGCATCGTCGTGAGTGAAACGCGACACGTCTCACGCCGGCCCGAAAACGCGCAGGTCACGGAGTGGGTCAATGGACCCAGTTGTGGCATTCTCGACTATCCGCCGGGGCATGTCCGCGATCTGTTTGGCGGTGTGTTGGCCCTGCATTACCGTGATTGGGCGATCGGGCTACCGATACCCGCGATGCGCAGGGACTTGCGCTGGGGGCAGACGCGCACCATGCGCATGAGGAGACAGTGAATGAGCGAGACCGGGGAGCTGCGCCCGTTCCGGTTCGGTGCCGGTGGTGAGGGCAACAAGGACGAGGGTGGCGCGCGCAAGTTCGTCAAACTCGCCCAGACCGCCGAGGAGTACGGCTACGACACCTTCGCGGTGCCCGATCACCTGGGCAACCAGGTCGGACCCATCGCCTCGCTCGGCGCGCTGACCCAGGCCACCTCGACCATCCGGCTGGCGACATCGGTGCTGGCCAACGGCTGGCGCCATCCGGCAATGGTCGCCAAAGAGGCCACCACGATCGACGTGCTCTCCAAGGGACGCCTGGAGTTGGGCATCGGCGCCGGGTGGATGAAAGAAGAGTTCGACAAGGCCGGCATCGAGTTCGAGTCACCCGGTGTCCGCATCCGGCGCCTCGACGAGGCGCTCACCATCCTCGATGGCCTGATGCGGGGCGAGACCGTCGACTTCGCGGGCGAGTTCTACCAGATCAACGGGCTCGAGGGATCGCCACGACCGCGGCAAGGCCCACGGCCACCGATCGCCGTCGGCGGTGGCGGGCCCAAGATGCTCGCACTGGCGGCCAAGCATGCCGACATCATTTCGGTTGCGCCGTCGACGACACGCGAGGGCAAGATGCGGCTGTCGGATATGACGATCGAGAAGACCGCGCAGCGAGTCGACCGGATCCGCGAGGTCGCCGGCGACCGGTTCGACGACATCGAACTCAACTGGACGATCGCGGTCATCGTCATCACCGACGACCGCGAGGCCACCGCCGAGATGGCGTTGAAAGCCCTGGAACAGGGCTATCCGCCCAACATCGAACGCGACTGCGAGTTCACCGTCGACGACGTGATGGCCTCGCCGTATCTGGCGATGGGCACATTCGAGGAGATCGCCGAGCAGATCCGCGAGGTGCGTCGGCGTACCTCGATGTCCTATGTCGGTGTCTTCCCGACGCAGATGGACGCGTTTGCGCCGGTCATCTCGCTTCTCAAGGGGGAGTAGAATTGTCGACGGCCTGAATGCACTTGACGCGCTGAGCGGGCATCGACGCTGGCTGACCGCGGTTTATGCCCGGTGTGTGCGAGCGCGAAGGTGCGGTTGACGATCACGAGCATTTCGAACGGGTAACAATTTGGACTACCGTGACCGCGGTAGTACGGACGGGCGTGGAAAGCGTGGGTCGATGGCATGACGGGGGACGTGCCAGCGATCGGGGAGGTAGAGCGCGGTCCACGAGGGGCCACAGGAGTAATGGATGTTGAACACTGAATTTGAGCAGTTCCTCGATGAGAACGGACAGATCCACTTCACCGAGGACGCGACGCTCGTCGACTACGTCGAACGCAACGTACGTGAAGAGGCCGACACCCTCGCGTATCGCTTCATCGACTACAGCCGCGAGCGTGACGGCGAGGCCCAAGACCTGACCTGGGCGCAGTTCGGGAAGCGTCTGCGTGCCGTCGCGGCACGTCTGCAGCAGGTCACCAAGCCGGGTGACCGGGTCGCCATCCTCGCCCCGCAGTCGCTCGAGTACGTGATCGGCTTCTTCTCCGCGCTCTACGCCAGCAATGTCGCCGTGCCACTGTTCTCGCCGGACGAGCCCGGCCACACCGATCGGCTGCACGCCGTTCTCGAGGACTGCAAGCCCACTGCGATCCTGACCTCCACCAAATCGGCCGAGGCGGTCCGGGACTTCTTCAAGCCGCTGCCGGCCAAGGAACGCCCACGGGTCATTGCCGTGGATGCCGTGCCGGATTCCGTCGGTTCGAGCTGGGTCGCTCCCGTCGCCGGCACCGACCACAACAAGGACACCGTCGCCTATCTGCAGTACACGTCGGGGTCGACCCGAGTGCCCGCCGGCGTCGAGATCACCTATCAGGCCGTCGCCGCCAACGTGCTGCAGATCTACGACTGCATCGAGATCGACCGCAATGCCCGCGGCGTGACATGGCTGCCGATGTTCCACGACATGGGCTTGCTGACGGTGATCCTGCCTGCGCTGGGCGGTAAGTACATCACCATCATGAGTCCGCAGGCATTCGTGCGCCGCCCGGGCCGCTGGATCAAGGAACTCGCCGCCGAGTCCGACAACGCGCCCACCTACGCCGCCGCCCCGAACTTCGCCTACGAGCATGCCGCGGCACGTGGTCTGCCCAAGGAGGGCGAACACCTCGACCTGTCCAACGTCATCGGCCTGATCAACGGCTCCGAGCCGGTCACCGTCAGCTCGATGAAGAAGTTCAACGACGCCTTCGCGCCGTATGGTCTGCCGAAGACGGCCATCAAGCCCTGCTACGGCATGGCCGAGGCGACCCTGTTCGTCTCCGCCACGCAGCGCGAGAACGAGGCGAAGGTCATCTACGTCGACCGCGACGAGCTCAACGCCGGCCGGTTCAAGGTCGTCGACCAGCACGCGGACAACGCCGTTGCGCAGGTGTCGTGTGGGCAGGTCGCGCTGAGTCAATGGGCCGCGATCGTCGACCCGGAGACGGCCACCGAGCAGGCCGACGGCCACGTCGGCGAGATCTGGCTGCACGGCATCAACATCGGTGCCGGTTACTGGAACAAGCCGGAGGAGTCCGAGCAGACCTTCCACAACCGCATCACCGACCCGCTTGCCGACGGCAGCCACACCGAGGGCACCGCGGCCGACGCGATCTGGATGCGCACCGGCGACTACGGTGTGTGGCTCGACGGCGAGCTGTACATCACCGGTCGTGTCAAGGACCTGGTGATCGTCGACGGGCGCAACCATTACCCGCAGGACCTGGAGTACTCGGCACAGGAGGCCAGCGACTCGCTGCGCCCCGGGTTCGTCGCCGCGTTCTCGGTGCCGTCCAACCAGCTGCCCGCCGACGTGTTCGAGCAGTCCACCAGTGGACTGACCTTCGACGCCGATGATGCCTCGGAGCAGTTGGTCATCGTCGCCGAGCGAGGCCCCGGCAAGAAGCACGACCCGCAGGAGATCGCCGACACCGTGCGTGCCGCCGTCGCGCAGCGCCACGGGGTCATGGCGCGCGACATCCTGCTGGTGCCGGCCGGTTCGATCCCGCGCACGTCCAGCGGCAAGATCGCGCGACGCGCCACCCGCACCGCCTATATCGATGGCAGCCTGCGCGGCGGCTACAAGCAGACGGCGTTCCCGGACGCCCAGTAGACGAACAGGCCTCCGCGGCCGTTCTGAGGTGTCGTCCTGAGGCGCGAGCTTGCGAGCCACAACAAATGATCCCTGAGGTGCGAGCTTGCGAGCCACGAAGGGTCCCGATCAGTAGTCTGGAAGCGATGTCTGAACTGAATACCGACGAGTCCGGCGCCAGCACGGACGACCAGTCGCATGCCACCGGAACCGCCGGCGAGACCGCCGGTGATCTGACGGTCGCCGAGCTTCGGGACTGGCTGCGTTCCTGGGTCTCGGACGCCACCGGAATCCCCGCAGAACAGATCTCCGACGACCGGCCGATGGAGGAGTTCGGACTCTCCTCGCGTGACGCCGTCGCCTTGGCCGCCGACGTCGAGGACAAGACCGGCGTGATCCTCACGGCGACTGCGGCCTACAACCATCCGACCATCGCGATGCTGGCCAAGCGCATCATCGAGGGTGATCCCGACGAGATGCTCGACGACGTCGCCGACACCTTCTGGCAGCGTGAGCGCAGCGCCGACGACGACATCGCGATCGTCGGCCTCGCGACGCGGTTCCCGAAGGCCGGCGCCACCCCGGAGTCGACGTGGGAGGCGCTGATCGGCGGCGTCGACGGCATCAGTGACCTACCCGAGGGCCGGTGGACCGAGTTCACCGATGACCCGCGGATCGCCGAGATCATCGCCGCGTCCAACGTCAAGGGTGGCTACCTCGACGATGTGAAGAGCTTCGACGCCGACTTCTTCCAGATGAGTCCGCGTGAGGTCGAGATGGTGGACCCGCAGCAGCGGCTCGCGCTCGAACTCACCTGGGAGGCGCTCGAGCACGCACACATCCCGGCCAGCGACCTCAAGGGCGGTCCGGTGGGTGTGTTCCTCGGAACGTCGACCAACGACTATCAGATGCTGGCGACGATGGGCCTCGGTGAGGGTGTCGAGGAGACCGCGGCCTATGCGTTGACCGGTACGGCCACGTCGATCGTCGCAAACCGCGTCTCTTACTTCTTCGACTTCCACGGGCCGTCCATCGCGGTCGACACCGCCTGCTCGTCGTCCCTGGTGGCCGTGCATCAGGCGGTCCGCAGCCTGCGGTCGGGCGAGAGCTCGGTCGCGTTGGCCGGCGGCGTCAACATGATCATCACGCCCGCGGTCACGCTTGGTTTCGATCGAGTCGGTGCGCAGGCCAAGGACGGCCACATCAAGGCGTTCTCCGCCGACGCCGACGGCATGATCCGTGCCGAGGGTGGCGGACTGGTGGTGCTCAAGCGGATGGCCGACGCCCGTCGTGACGGCGACCAGGTGCTGGCCGTGATCGCCGGTTCCGCGGTCAACTCCGACGGTCGGTCCAACGGCTTGTTCGCCCCGAATCCAGAGGCGCAGGTGGAGGTGCTGCGCGCTGCCTACACCGACGCCGCGATCGACCCGCGCACCGTCGACTACGTGGAAGCCCATGGCACCGGCACGATCCTCGGCGATCCGATCGAGGCCGACGCACTCGGTCGTGTGGTCGGGCGTGGCCGGGTTGTCGGTGCGCCCGCTCTGCTGGGGTCGGCGAAGACCAACTTCGGTCACATGGAGTCCGCGGCCGGTGCGGGCGCGCTGGCCAAGGTGGTCCTGTCGCTGCAGCACAACAAGATTCCAGCCTCGCTCAACTACTCCGGCCCCAATCCATACATCCAGTTCGACGCGAACGGGCTGAAGGTGAACGCGGAGGCAGGCGATTGGCCCCGCTACTCCGGTCACGCCATCGCCGGCGTCTCGGGCTTCGGGTTCGGTGGCACCAACGCGCACGTCATCGTCCGCGAAGTCCTGCCGAGCGATCTGGGTTCGAGCCCTATTGCCGAGGAGTCGGAGTCCGCTGGTCGAGTAGACGCGAACGACCTTCCCGCTGGTCGAGTAGGCGCGAACGACCTTCCCGCTGGTCGAGTAGGCGCGAACGACCTTCCCGCTGGTCGAGTAGGCGCGAACGGAGTGAGTGCCGTATCGAGACCAGGCGACATCGACATCGACGCCCTCGACGACGACGAGTACCTCACTGAGGCCGAGCGCGCCGTCCTCGCCGCGCAGGCGAAGCAGGACGAGGCCCCGGCCGAGCAGACCGAACAAGACCCCGCCGAGGGCTTCGCACCTTGCGCCGCGGAAGGCTCGGTTGTCCCACTTGTGCTCTCCGGATTCCTGCCCTCGCGTCGCCGCAAGGCCGCCGAGGATCTGCTGGTGTGGCTGCAATCCGAGGCAGGACAAACGACACCGCTGGTCGACATCGGTCGTGCCCTGGCCTACCGCAATCACGGCCGTTCCCGTGCCGTGGTGATGGCGCGGACCCACGACGACGCCATCGCCGGTGTCCGTGCGGTCGCCGAGGGCAAGAGCAATCCGCTGGTCTACGTGGCCGATTCGCCCGACGCGGCGACCGCGGTGTGGTTGCTGTCGGGCTTCGGTTCGCAGCACCGCAAGATGGCCAAACAGCTCTACACCGAGAACCCGGTGTTCGCGAAGTACGTCGATCGGGTCGACGAGTATGTGCGCAGCGAGCTCGGCTATTCGATCGCCGAGATGTTTCTCGACGACGAGCAGACCTATGGCATCGAGACGAGCCAGGTCGGCATCTACACCATTCAGGTTGCGCTCGCCGATACGCTTCGGCATTTCGGCGCCGAACCCGGTGTGCTGGTGCCGCATTCGATGGGTGAGGCATCCGCCTCCTACATCAGTGGCGGGTTGTCCTTGGAGGACGCGACGCGGGTCATCTGCCAGCGTTCGCGCCTCATGGGCGAGGGCGAGTCGATGCTGCAGGGTGACGACATCCGGCTGATGGCGCTCGTCGAGTACAGCGCCGAGAACATCAACGACGTCCTCGTCGACTACCCCGATCTCGAGATCTGCGTCTACGCGGCACCCACCCACACCGTCATCGGTGGCCCTGAGTCGCAGGTCGATGCGATCGTCGCCCGCGCGGAGGCCGAGGGCAAGCTGGGTCGCAAGTTGCAGACCAAGGGAGCCAGCCACACCTCCCAGATGGACCCGTTGCTCGGCGAACTGGCCTACGAGCTCACCGGTATCGAGCCGCTGCGGCCGACCGTCGGGTTCTACAGCTCGGTGGACCGGGAGACGTTCTACCGACCGGGCCACGAGCCGGTACACACCATCGAGTACTTCACCAAGGGGCTGCGGCACAGTGTCTGGTTCAGCCAGGCGATCGCGAAGTCGGTGGAGAACGGGCACCGCACCTTCCTGGAGCTCTCGCCGAATCCCGCCGTGCTGATCTCTGTTGCCGCGGTGACATTCTCGGCCGGGCTGCACGATGCCGAACTGGTGGAGACGCTCAAACGCAAGGAAGATGAGAGCTACGGACTCGTCAATGCGCTGATGAAGCTGTACGTGCACGGACATCCGGTGAACGTCGGATCTCTGTTTGGTTCCGGCGCATTCGGCGACATCCCGCGGACTCGGTTCGAGCGCCGGGAGTTCTGGCTCAAGGCGCAGCTCGCGAGCGGCGGCTCGGCGGGAACCGTGCCGGGTTCGCATGTCGCACTGCCGGACGGCCGGCACGCGTGGGAGGTGAACGCCTCGGCGGTCGCCGATACGCGCGAGCTGGTGCGGGCTGCGGCGGCGCAGGTGATGGCCGACGCCGTGGTGGGAGCTGTGGTCACGCATGCGCAGATCCCGGCCTCGGGCACGGTGACGACCACGCTGAGCCCGCATCCGGGTGGCGCGTCGGTGACGGTGCATGCCAAGCAGGACAAGAACTTCCGGTTGCTGTTCGAGGCGGCCGTCACGGGCGGGGCCGTGCCCGAACAGGCGAGCGCCCCGGCTGTCGAGACCGCTCAGACGTCACCGGCCGAGGTGTTCGCCGACGACAAGGTGATCACCGAGGACGAGATTGTCGACGACATCGACAACAAATGGAACCCGGAAAGCGGTGAGACGGTCGAGCAGCGACTGGCGATCATCGTCGGCGAGTCCATGGGATACGACCCCGAGGACCTACCGCGCGAGATCCCGCTGATCGAACTGGGTCTCGACTCGCTGATGGCGGTGCGGATCAAGAATCGCGTCGAGTTCGAGTTCGACATCCCTCAACTGCAACTGCAGGCGATGCGTCAGGCGAACCTCGCCGATGTGGTGAAATTCGTCGAGTTCGCGGTCACCCACCGCGATCAGCTCGATGACCTCGCCGACAATGCCGCGGGCGGTGGCGAACTCGACACCGCGGCGCTCAACGCCTACATCGATGAGCAGAACGCGAAGGACGTCGGCGCGCCCGGTGACGGCGTGGCGACGGAGACCCCTACCGCTGGTCGAGTAGCGACGAGCGCTAGCGAGGAGCGTATCGAGACCTCGCAACCATCCGAGACCTCGCAACCAGTCGACCAGACCCCCACCGACCTCGCCGACCAAGCCGCCGTCGCCGACGCCACCGGCTCCGACGTTCCGCCGCGCGATGCGGCCGAGCGCCTGACATTCGGCGTCTACGCGGTGGTCACCAAGACTTCGGCGGGCGGCGTGTTCAACAAACTCCCGGTGCTCGAAGAGGAAGTGGCCCAACAGCTCACCGATCGTCTCAATGAGCGCACCGGCGGCGACATCGACATGGAAGACATCCTCGACTCGGAAACGATCGAGGAGATGTCGAACTATGTCCGCGAGTACCTCGATGCGGGCGCCGACACCGACGGCTTCCTGCGCTTCTTGCGGGTGGTCGACGGCAAGAAGAGCTACGACACGACCGCCGGAGATCCGGTGCCGGCGTTGCTCTTCCACCCGGCAGGCGGCAACACCTCGGCGTATGAGGCGCTGCTCAAACGGCTGCCCGACGATCAGCCGGTGATCGGCTTCGACCGCGTCGAGGGAACCATCGAGGAGCGGGTGCGCCAGTACCTGCCGCGGCTGCGCGAGGTTGCGCCGCACGGCCCGTACGTGCTCATCGGCTGGTCGCTGGGCGGGGCGTTGGCCTACGGGTGCGCCCAGGTGCTGCGTGAGGAAGGTGAGGAGGTCTCCTTCGTCGGCCTGATCGACGTGGTTCGGCCATCCAAACCCGTGGTGGAGAATGAACAGACCAAGCGTGCCCGGCTCGAGCGTTGGCGCGATTTCGCGGTCAAGACCTACGATCTCGACGACGACATCCCGATCCCGATGGACCGGCTCGTGGAAGCCGACGACGAGGGGCAGTTCCAGATCATCATGGAGATGATGTCGATGTCGGGCACCAAGATCCCAGGCGGCATCATCGAACACCAGCGCACGTCGTTCCTCGACAACCGTGCGCTGACCAACATCGAACCCACCGACTATGACGGCAAGGTGGTCCTCTATCGTGCCGACAAGATGCACGACGGTGCGATCGAACTGGAACCGCAGTGGGCGAACATCGACGAAGACGGCCGGTGGGGTGAGGTCGTGGACGATCTGGAGATCATCCACATCGGCGGCGATCACCTGTCGATCGTCGACGAGCCGTTCATCGCCAAGATCGGTGCGGATCTCACCCGGCGACTGCGTGAAGTGGACGCACGCCGGTGAGTTCGGTAGGTGGGAGAAAGCGAGCATCGTGACTGACACGACCGAGGTCGGGACGGCAGCACCGGCCAATGCGACAACCGCGGCGAAGCTGGCGGATCTGCGTGAGAAGCTGGAATCGGCACAGGAACCCGGCGGCGAGAAGGCGATTGCCAAACGCGAGGCGAAGGGTATCTGCTCGCCGCGCGAACGGCTGACGATGCTCTTCGACCCGGGCACCTTCGTCGAGATCGGTGCGCTCGCCAAGATGCCGGGTGCCGCGCACTCGGGATACGGCGACGGTGTGGTCACCGGGCACGGCCTGGTGCACGGCCGACCAGTTGCCGCGTTCTCCCACGATCAGACCGTGTTCGGCGGAACTGTCGGAGAGATGTTCGGCCGCAAGGTGTCTGCGCTGATGGAGTGGGCCGGAAAGATCGGCTGCCCGATGGTCGGCATCAACGACTCCGCCGGTGCGCGTATTCAGGACGCCGTCACCTCGCTGGCGTGGTACGCCGAAATGGGTCGTCGAAACCTGCTGCTGTCCGGTCTGGCCCCACAGATCTCGGTGATCCTCGGCAAGTGTGCCGGCGGTGCGGTCTACACCCCGGCCAACACCGACATCCTGGTGGCCGTCGAGGACAAGAGCTACATGTTCGTCACCGGACCAGATGTGCTCAAACAGGTCAACGGCGAGGACATCTCGGCCGAGGACCTCGGTAGCGCCCACAACCAGGCGCGCTGGGGCAACATCCATCACGTCGCACCCGACGAACGCGCCGCCTTCGACTGGGTGCGGGAGTACCTGCAGTACATGCCGTCGAGCGCGTATGAGCAGCCGCCGGTCATCAACCCCGGTCTGGAACCGGAGATCACCGAGTCGGATCTGTCGTTGAACGCCTTCATGCCCGACAACGACAACGCCGGCTACGACATGCACGACATCATCATCAAGCTCTTCGACGATGGTGCGTTCCACGAGGTCGGCGAGCTGTTCGCGCCGAACATCCTCACCGGTTATGCGCGTGTGGATGGCCGATCGGTGGGTGTGGTGGCCAACCAGCCATCGGTGATGTCGGGCGTGCTGGACACCGATTCGTCGGAGAAGGCGACCCGGTTCGTCCGGATCTGCAACGCATTCCGCATCCCGCTGATCTTCCTGGTCGATACACCGGGCATCCTGCCGGGGCTCGCCGAGGAGCAGAAGGGCACCATCCGGCGGTCGGGCAAGTTCCTGTATGCCTACGTGGAGGCCGACGTCCCGAAGGTGACGGTGGTGCTGCGCAAGGCCTACGGCGGTGCGTATGCGGTGATGGGCTGCAAGCAGCTCGGTGCCGATATCAACTTGGCCTGGCCGAGCGCGAAGATCGCGGTGATGGGTGCCGAATCCGCTGCGGCGGTGCTCACGCGGCGGCAGACCGACGGGATGTCGGCGGCCGAAGCCGACAAGGTGCGGCGCGACTTCATCGACTTCTACAACACGATGATGGCAACCCCGTACCTTGCCGCCGAACGCGGATACATCGACGCCGTGATCGAGCCCGCCGAGACCCGGCTGCAGCTCCGGAAGGCGTTGGCGCAGTTGCGGGACAAGACCGAATACCGGACGCCCCGCAAGCACTACCTGATGCCGATCTGACGGTTCCTGGTCATCGGCCAATGTCCGCCGGGATCACCGTGCAGCGTCGCCGGGTGGATTATCCGGTCGGCGGCGTCCACCGGTGATCCCGCCGGACACGGGACGGGTACGAGTCAGTCGAATCGCCGCAGAATCGAGTGCACGGCTTGGGTGACGGTGAGCCGGTCGTAGCTCTGCACGAAGTCGAAGGTGCGGTCGAGATCGCTTGCGCCGCTGTGCAGATCGCGCGCAGATAAAAGTGCGGCGAAGTGGGGTCCGAGTACGGCGACGTTCCATTCGTTGACCAGGTCATCGTCGGGGTCGAGCGGTGCGCGGTGGACGTTGCCGTCCCGGACATCCGGCAGTCCCACGCCGTACACACCGGCAAGCCCGGTCTGCTCCGACATGTCACGCCACCGGTCCGCGGTGCGGCGGGTGAAGTGGTCGGCGTGTTGGAAGGTGCCCAGCACAATCGAGGCGCCACCGATCGCGGCCTGGTGCTCGAGTGCCTTGCTCATCTCGATCAGCAGCCGCTTGTCACCAAGACGGGGCGTCAGCGAGGTTGCGGCGATGGCGTAGGGCGTCTGTTGGTCAGGTGCCGGCGTAGACCACACCGGCAGCTCCGGCAGCGGCACGATCGTGGAAGTGGCCAGCGACTCGGGGTTCTCGACCGAGGGATACAGGGCCCCTATGCCGAATGATGCACCCATCGTCATGGCGATGACCCGGCGCGCCTCGTCGTCGACGCCCTCGGCCACCACGACCGCCTGACTGCGTTCGGTGTGCGCGGCCAGGGTGTGCGCGAGCTGGGCCGATTCCGGGTTGGAGTTCTGATTCAGCAGTTCGGCCGAAGTGATCACGATGTCGGGTTCGATCAGCGTCAGCAGCGTCGCGGCGTGGTCGCTGCTGCTCAACCCGTCGACGCAGATCACCTTGCCGGCAGCCCGTGCTCGGGCCACACGGGCGAGGGTGCGCTGTGGGCTGCGTTCCACAGCGCTCGGCAGGACCACCATCACGTGGCGCTCGAGCACCTCAACGGTGTCGTCGCCGAGTTCGTCGAACAATTCGAGATCCATCCCGACCAGCATCGGCAGGATCTTGGCCACCGACTGTGCCCGCGCGCTGCGGGCCAGCTCACGTCGTCGACGGTCCAGGACGTGATGCTGCTCCATCAACCGAGCGGCTCGACGCAGCGCATCCGCGGTCCCCAACCGGGTACCGGAGGGGCCGCGGAGTTGCAGTTCGACGGCCGCGAGGGCACCGTCGGTGAGCCGGCACACCGGCGCGAACTGCATGTGGAGCTCCAGATCCTCGAACAGGGTGAACCCGCCCTCGGTGGCCGGTGCCTGCCTGACCTCGGGGGTCATGCGGTAACAGCGATCATCGGGCGCCTCCCGTCAGAGCTGTGAATGCTCCGAGATGAAGTGGGAGGATGCGGTCTTTTTCACATCCTGTGCAGTGCAAACATGCAAGCATGCTGCTCTGCGGCCAGGATAACAAAGGTGGTGCCGGCTCCCCGGTCGAGCGGAGGCTGGCTGGAGGGCCGGCAGCGGGCATCGGCCACCTGAAGGCGGGCGGCGATCAGTTGGCGGTGCGAGCGGCCTCCGCGGCAGCGGACTCGCTGGACTGGCCGGCGTTGGCCAGCTCGCCGGTGTAGCTCTCCAGGTGGGCGCGGACGAACCACTGGAACTTCTCGAGTTCGGCAGTCTGGCCGATGAGGATGTCCTCGGTGATCGGGTCGATCTTGCCGATCTTCTCGATCGCGGAACGGTGTGAGGTGATGAAGCCGTCGTAGACCAGGTCGAGCGCCCCGAGATGGGCCTGGGCGGTATCGCGGCCGATCGAATAGTCGCCCCACGAACGGTCGTCCTCGATGGCCTTGGCGGTGCCGCGCGGGGACGAGCCCAGCGTGGCGATGCGCTCGGCGAGCGTGTCGGCGTAGCCGCGGACGAGGTCCACCTGCGGGTCGATCATCTCGTGCACCCCGATGAAGTTGGCGCCGACCACATTCCAGTGGATGTGCTTGAGCGTGAGGTGCAGATCGTTGAGCGCGCTGAGCCGTTCCTGCAAGGTATCGGACACGGTGGTTGCTGATTCGACGGACAATCCGGGAGCGGTGAATGAAGTCATGTCCCCGACGTTAGGAACCTTCCTCGGTTCCAACGACCTTCGACCGTGATCGGCAACTCAACCGAGACCGATGGTCACGGAGCGGTAACGGTGCCGAATGAGCTGAGTACCCGGTCAGACGACGGCCGTGCCCACCAGTCGACCGATCGCGAAGGTCACGATCATCGCGATCGCGCCACCGATCACCACCCGCACCATCGGACGCCACGGACGCGAGCCGCCCAGCGTCGCGCCCGTCGCGCCGGTCAGTGCCAACGCCACCAGTACGGCCACGAAGGCGACCGGGATGCGCCAGGACGGTGTGGGCACGAGGATCGCGATCAGGGGTAGTAAGGCGCCGATGGTGAACGAGATCGCCGACGACGCGGCGGCCTGCCACGGGTTGGTCAGCTCGTGAGGATCGATGCCCAACTCGACCTCGGCGTGGGCTTCGAAGGCGTCGTTCTCGGTGAGCTCGGAGGCGACGCGGCTCGCGGTCTCGTGGCTCAGGCCCTTGGCCTCGTACAGTCCGACGAGCTCGTCGAACTCCTCGTCGGGTTGCTCGGCGAGCTCGCGACGCTCCTTGGCCAGCAACGTCTCCTCGCTGTCGCGCTGGGTGCTCACCGAGACGTACTCGCCGAGCGCCATCGACACCGCGCCCGCAGCCAGGCCGGCAACGCCGGCGGTGAAGATGGCGCCCCGGTCGGCGGTGGCGGCGGCGACACCCACCACGATGCCTGCGGTGGACACGATGCCGTCATTGGCGCCCAGGACGCCTGCCCGCAGCCAGTTGAGCCGGTTGGCCAGCGATCCGCGGTGGGGCTCGTTGCGGTGCTGATGCTCGTGGTCGACGGTCATGGGTCAACTCAACTGGCGCAGGACGATTCACGCAAGCAAGGCAAAGGTTGCCTCAGCATGGCCACCCGCTCCCTGAGGAGCGAGCTTGCGAGTGTCACGAAGGGCGGCCCTACCTGCAGTGATGCAAGAACGCATGTTAACATGCACACATGCCCAAAACCGTGCAGATTCGTGACATCGACGACGATGTGTACGCCGCGCTGTCACGTCGCGCCGCGGAGGAGGGGGTCAGTGTGCCGGAGTTGCTCCGACGTGAGGCCACCCGCATGGCGTCACGTCCGTCGGTGGCCGAATGGCTGCGCCGCACCGCGCGGCGCCCATCGCAGATCTCGACCGCAGAAGCGTTGGATGCGCTCGACAACTGGCGGGGGCAGTGGCCGGATGCTCGTCGTTGACGCGTCGTGCCTGTTCGAGGTGGTCGCCGATACCCCACGGGCCGACGACATCCGCGCACGCCTCGCGTCGGACACCGATCATGCCGCTCCCGAGGTGATCGATGTTGAGGTGCTCGGAGTCATTCGCGCGCAATATCTTCGAGGACGACTCGACGAGACGGCGGCCGCGTTGGCGGTCGACGACCTTCGGGACTGGCCGGGTGACCGGCACTCACATCGGTGGATGCTCGACAGGGTGTGGGAGCTGCGCGATTCGGTTCGCGGCTGGGATGCGTTCTACGTCACGCTCGCGGAGGCCATGGACGCCACGCTCCTCACGATGGACGCCCGCCTGGCACGAGCGCACGGACCACGGTGCGCAATCGAGGTGCTCGGCGGCGAGCCGCGCCAAACGTGACTGTCAGAACACCTTCAGCCCCAACCGCCGTCGTAACCGCATGTCGAGCACATAGGTGAACAGCATGCCCCGCATGAGTCGGCCGGTCGCAGGATCGAGCGCGCGGGCCACGCGCAGCGTCCGTGCATAGAGCCGCTCATCGCCGGGGCCCCATCGCCACTGCATCATGTCGCGGAACTCGGGTGGCAGCCCCGCATTGATCAGGTAGTTCATCGGCCGGCCGAGTACTTTGTGCGCCACCGTGCCCGCGGTGCCGAAGCGATGGCGCAGGAACGACAGATCCGAGAGTTGTTGGAGCAGATCGCGCACCGGTGGGTCGATGGCCATGTCGCCGAGCTGATCGTCCCAGTACTCCTGCAATTGCCGGTAACTCGACGGCCACTGGTCGGGTCGGACGTTGAGGGTGGTGCCCAGCCACCGGGCGTCGGCGATGATGCGTTCCTTCTCTGCCACGGTGAGGCGGCCGTAGAGCAGCTCGTACTGGTCGATGAAGTACTTGAGTAGACAGATCGCCACCCACAGTTGGAGCCGGGAGTCGTTGGCGCTGTATCGGACCGGACTCTCGGCAGTGGAGTACACCAGATCATGCACTCGCTTCAGCTCGTCATGGACGTAGCGCCGGTCCTCGTCGTCGCCGAGCAGGGCGACGGCCAGGAAGGTGCCGGTGGTCCGGCTGCGCTTGATCGGGTGCTTGACCGCGCTGCCCGAATCCACACGGCTCTCCACCACGCCGTACCCGACCCTGGGGTTCGCCAGCTGCATGATGACATTGGCGCCGGCGATCGTGGGGCCCAGTCCTGTCACCAAGTCGCCGGTGCGGCGGATGCGGCGACGGTGCCGGGATGCACGGACATCCGCGACATGCGCGTGCTGGTAGTGGTCGATGGTGGCCATGCCCCATCATGGGCACCGACGACGCGGTTTGTGCCGAAAATCGGCACAAACCGTAGCTTTCCGTAGGCGTAACCGTGATGCGCCGGCGGGTCTCGATACGGCCCTCGCCCAGCGGCTCGTGCCTACTCGACCAGCGGTTGGGGCGTCCTGCTGATCGAGTAGCCGCGAACGAAGTGAGTGGGGTATCTCCTGCTGATCGAGTAGCCGCGAACGAAGTGAGTGGCGTATCGAGATCGACCGTCAGTAACCACTCGACCGCATCGGCGCCGGGTCGTACAGTCCCGACCGGCGCGCCGTACCGAGGTCGAGTTCGGCCGGCGGCGCCGGCGCGATCTCGGTGAATCGTTGCAGGCCGCCCCAGTCGCGGCCCCAGTTGTTGCGCAGATAGGTCGGCAGCAGGGTGGGCTTGAGCATGGCCTCGGTGATGCCGAGCGGGCCACCGGCCTTGCCCGACATCCACGTCTGACTGTTCTTCCGGGTGGCTTCGGCGTCGGGCATGATCCGCCACTGCGGCACCTCGAGCACACCGTCGGACACCGCCATCGGCTGCTGACAGGGGAACACGAACCCTGGAAGCCAGTCGATGAACACCGGATCGGTGGTGCCCACGACGTCGTTGAGTGTCTGCAAGGTGGTGACGCGTGGTGGCGTGATGGCCACCCACTCCGAGGGCGCACCGGCGCTGTCGCGCACCTCTACTCGCACCACATCCGCCCGTGGTGGGGAATCGGCGAGCGGGTAGCGCAGGTTGCGCCAGATGGGTACCTCGCCGATGTCGATCGGCGACATCATCCCGACCGGGGTGACACTGCCGTCGGCCTCGGTGCGACCGAATTGCACGTTCACCTGCTGGCCGGAATGTACGACCCCCAATCCGTCGACGGCCTCCACCGAACCGGCGGCCGCGATCGTCAGCAGCGGGGCGTCGGCGCTGCGTGCCGGCAGTTGATACCAGTCGGTGGTCAGTGATCCGGTGCCGGTGGGCGAACCATAGCTGCCCAGCACCGGGGTGTTGGCCGGGTTCAGACCGAACGGCAGGCTCACGGTGGAGCCGTTGACGCCGCGGACGCCTTGACCACCCTCCGTGCCGCCCTGCGCGGATTCGCTGGTCTCGGTGGATTCGTCGGCGCCGGCACCGGTCTGGGCCGTGTTCTGTGCTGACGTCGTTGCGGTGTCGGCATCCTCGGTGGAATCGATCGACAGGCGGTTGGGGACGCCGTTCGGGGTGAAGCCGGGCGGGTTGGTCGAGCCGGCGAGCGCCGCCGAGATATCCGGCGCCGCGCGACCGTCCACGGCCGCCGGGAGCAACAACCCGGTGTTCGGGTCTGCCTCCACCAGCACGTCGTTGGCCAGGGCGCACTCGTTGCCGGTCAACGCCCGCGCGTTGGATTTCAGCCACGACCAACTGTCGCGTTGTTCGTAGGCGCCCTTGACGAAGGACAGGACCATGAATATCACCATGAACGCCGAGATCACCGGTAGGGGTGAGAACTTCAGCTTCGACAACCATCCGGAGCCGCCGCGGGTGCGGGTCTGCTCGTCGACGTAGTCGTCGCGGAAGTGGTACCACAGACCGACCAACGCGGTCACCACCGCGATCACCAGGATGGCCCAGCCCACCTTGATCCCGGCGATTGACGGTGGCCGATCCCACCACGGCACACCGAAACTGCCGACAAACCACCAGCCGTTGGTTCCGGTGAACGAGATCGCGGTGACCGCGAGGACTGCGGCGGCGAAGAAGGTGCGGTTGCGGCGTGACCGGAGTATTGCCGGTGCCATCATTGCGCCGGCTGCCGCGGCCAGACCGGCCGCGATGCCGGCGTACACACCGAAGTGGTGGGTCCATTTGGTGGGGGTGAACGCGATGAAGAACATGGTGCCCAGCGTCACTGCGATGAGTCGCCAGATCGGTGCGCGGGCAACACCGTTGGGGTGCTCGCGGCGCAGTAGCCGCAGCAACACCACCACCAGGCACAAGATCATTATCAGCACACCGAATCGGCGGGCGAGCGTGCCGTCGGCGGTCGGCAGTATCAGGTAGTAGTAGCGCACCGGCTCCGACCACCACTCCAGCGTGGGCCCGACGTCGGAGGCGACCTTGTTGCCCGCGATCAGCGGGGCCAGTGGCTGGTCGAAGAAGATCTGGTACAGCACCGCGGTACCGGCGGCCAGGATCGGTGCGATCATCGCGAGCAGTCCGTCGCGCCGACGTCGCGTCACCAATGTCTTGATGACCGGCCGGATTCCGGCGAGCAACGCCGCGACGGCCATCAGGCCACCCGGCGCGAGCGCGAGGGTGAACGCGGCGGTCACCACGGCGACGGCATAGGGCAGCAGTCGCCGGGTGGCGATGGCGCGTTCCACACAGCACCAGGTGAGCAGCGCGCCGACGGCCTCGGCCGGTTCGGGCCGCAGACCGTTGTTGTAGGGCAACCAGATCGCCAGGAACACGAACGCGGCCGACCACACCGCGGGGGTGCTGTTGCGCACTGCCCGCCCGAGTCGCGGGATCACCTCTCGGCTGATCAACCACCAGCCGAGCAGCCCGAGCAGGAATGCCGGCAACCGCATCCACGGCGCGGCGAGGCTCACATGGGTCATCGCCGAGATGACCTGGAAGTGCCATCCGAACGGATCCTGCGGGACGCCGAAGTATCGGAAGTAGTTGTCGGCGTATCCCGCTTCGCCGGCGATGCGGCCGACGGTGAAGTTGTAGCCGTCGTCGGAGGTGTTGGCGCCGCCGATCCACCAGAACGCCAGGATCGCGAACACCGCGATGTCCGGACCGCGGATGGTCCACCAGCCCGATGGCAGGAACCGCTTGTGGCTGCGGCCGTCGGCCCGGTCGAGGATGCCCAGCGCGATCAGCGACAGGATCGTCATCAGGATGCCGAGGACGATCACTGCGACCTTGAGCGGCGCCGGAGTGCTGACGTAGCGCGTGTCGATGGTGGCGTGCAGCGACAGTCCCTCGCGCGATGCCGTCGCCGGAAGATCGGTGTAGACGCCGACGATCTGCGGGCGCAACTCGTGGTCGGGGACGGAGAAGGTGTGTTGGCCGTCGCCGGTGACGTTGTCGATGCGGGCGTTGACCCCGTCGCCATCGGCGTGGAACACGATGCGGCAGTTCGGATTCGCCTGCGCCGCGGCGCGTGGCGTGTTGAGGATCACGACGTCACGGTCGGTGACGAGCAGCGCGTCCTGTGTGGCCCGGATCATCAGGGCCCGCGCCGCCGCATCCTGCCCGCCGGCCGGGATGGTGGACAGCAGCATCCCGCCGGTGTCGGGCAGGTCGGACGCCAGCGCGCACGGCACGGTCACGTCCATGTCGATGGGTACATACGACACCAGCGGGGCGGCGACGTCACCGACCTGCTCTCCCTGCGGCCAGTTCAGTTCCGCGGTGGACTGATTCACCGGGAGCAGCGGGGTGACGAGCGCCATGAGGAAACCGAGCAGACCGGCCACCACCGCGACGATCCGGGCGGTCCGGTGATCGATGCGCGGTGCACGGGTGCCGGTCGACGGCGCGTCGGTCGTCGGTGTGTCAGTCATCGGATTGCGGCTCCACCCTGATCGAACCGGTGCGCGACCAGCCCCATTGCGTCGATTGCGTTGTGTCGAGCCGGACGTCGGCGGCCCCCGGGACCAGCGGCGTGAGCCGTTCCAGCGCACCCCATTCCCGCGTCCAGTCGTCCTTCAAGTACGTCGGCACAGCCTGCGCCGACGTCGTCGACTCGGAGATCGAGAGCAGGCCGCCGTCGGCGCCTGCCTGCCACGTCTTCGACTGCGAGTTGGTCAGCGGATAGTCGCCCATGATGCGCCACTGCGGTACCTCGGCGACTCCGTTGGCGATGTGCAGCGGGCGCTGGCACGGGAAGTGGGCTGCGACGATGAAGTCGATCAGCGTGGGTGCCCGCGACCCGACGACCCGCTGCAGGGTTTGTAGCCGCGGCGCGCGGGGCGGGGTGACGGCGATGAACTGGTCGCGGCCCAGATTGTTGTCGGCGAGTTCGAGTCGCATCGCGGTGGCCCGCGGCGGAGCGGCGCCCATCGGGACCCGCAGGTTGCGCCACGGCCGGTTGGTGATGACCGGGCCCGGGTCGATCGGCAAGACGTCGGGGCCAACCTGGACGAACTCACCATTGGGTCCAGGTCGCCCGAACTGCACCACCAGCTTCTGTCCGAACACACGGACCCCGAAGGTGTCGATCGTGGACACCGCTCCGGCGACGCTGAACACCAGCAGCGGCGACACCGCTCGTACCGCCGGCAGCTCGTACCAGCCGGTGGTCATCTGGGCCTGACCCGGATAGCCGAAGCTCCCCAGGACGGGTGTGGTGGCCGGGTCCAGGCCGTAGGGCAATGCCGCAGTGGACCCGTTGACCGTCCGGGGGCCCTGCCCGCCGGTGGTCCCGGCACCGAGGCCGCCGGTGATCGCGAAGGGGCGCGAGAAACTGGCCGATACGTTCATCTGGCCGGGGCGCTGATTACCCGGATCGGGCAGGAGGTCGTTCGGGATGCCGTTCGGGGTGAATCCGACCGGATCGGAGCCGGTCAACGCCTCGGTAATCGACTGCCCGTTCGCCGGCGTCAGCATGCCGGAGTTGGGGTCCGGCTCCACCAGGACCTTCTCCGACATGCCGCAGCTGTTGCCGCGGAGGGCGTCGATGTTCTCGGCGAGCACGGTGGTCGCCGGATACCGGGTGACGGCGGCCTTGGCGAACACCAGCACCTCGGCGATGACCATCAGGCCGGCGACCACCGCGATCGGCGACGACGCCAAGAACAGTCGACGACGGTCGGCGCGACTCTGGTCACGTCCCTCACCGGCGTGCGCGAGCCCCTTGTTCTCCACGTAGTCCAGCCGCAGGTGCTGCCACACCGCGACCGCGGCCGCGACGACCGCCAGGACCAAGAACATCGTCGACACCGGCCGGCCGGCCAGCACAGGGGCGCGGTCGAACCAGGAGATGCCGTATTCGTAGGCGAACGGCCACGAGTTGTAGCCGGCGGTCGCCGCGGCGAGGGCGAACAACAGGCCGGAGATGAACACCGTCAGGTTGCGGGCAGACCGCGCCGCCGACTGCGCAACCGCCAGGGTGGCCGTCGCCGCCAGCGCGGCGGCGAGCCCGGCGAAGATGCCGAATTGGATGGTCCACTTGGTCGGGGTGAACGTCAGCAACAGCAGGGTGACGCCGACGGCGCCGACGAGACGCCACGCCGGGCCGGGGTCGACTCCGCGGATGCCGGTGCGGCGCAGCAGGACGGCGACGGTCACGATCAGCGCAGCAAGCAGGAGCAGGACCGGCACCCGGCGGGTGAGTGTGCCGTCGTCGGTGGTGACGGAGATGAAGTAGTAGCGCAGGTACTCCTGATGCCAGCTGATCACCGGCCCCACCTGGTAGCGGATCTTCATCGCCTCCACGACAGTGGCCAGCGTCTGGTCGCGGAACACCACGATCAGCACCAGCAACCCGGCGGCGGCCATCGGTGCCAGCAGGGCGAGGGTGCCCGCCTCGCGGCGGCGGTCGAGCAGGATGTGCAGCAGCGGTCGTGCGGATACCAGCAGGATGGCGACTGCGATCACGCCGTGCGGGGCCAGTGCCAAGGTGAAGCCTGCGGCGATGGCCGCCAGCGCGGCCGGCAGCAGCCGTCGGGTCGCGATGGCCTGCTCGGCGGCCCACCAGGTGAGCACGGACCCGAGCACGATCATCGTCTCGCTGCGCAAACCGCTGTTGAACGGCAGCCAGAACGCGAGAAAGACCAACGCGGCAGCCCAAATCGCCCAGCCACTGCGGCGCACCGCCGCACCGAGCCGGGGCAGCAGGACTCGACTGAGCACGAACCACGACGCCAGGCCCGCCAGCAGCGGCGGAAGATGCATCCACAACAATGACGGTGAGATGGCCGACCAGTGGGCCAGGAAGCTGTAGTACCAGTCGAACGGCGCCTCGGGGATGCCGTACCAGCGGTAATAGTTCGCGAGGTAGCCCGAGGCGTCGGCGGTACGGCCCATATTGAGGATGTAACCGTCGTCGGCGGTGCCGGCGCCGAGCACCGTCCACACCATCAGCACGCCGGTGACCACGATGTCGGCAGGGCTGGGAACCGCGATGCGCCATCGTGGGCGGGTGCGCACGCCGATCCGTCGGTGATATCCGTGGATGCGGTCGAGCAACCCGAGCGCGATCAACGCCACCAGCACCGCGATCACCGCGAGCACCATCACGATCAGCTTCAGGGTCGTCGGCGAGCTGACGTAGCGGTTGTCGATCTGCACCTGCACCCGCAACCCGTCCTGAGCTGCGGCGGTGACTTCCGCGGTGGAGAGATCGGAGAAGATGCCGTCGACCTGCGGACGTTTGTCCGGCGGCAGCACGGTGGGCTCACCGAGCCCCACGAACTGGGCGCCGGGCCCCGACGGCTCGGAGAAGACACGGAGATCACTGCACTGCGACAGTTGATCGCGGGGTGCGCTCGCCGCCAGGGAGTTACGGAAGGTGACCGACACCGCGTCGCGGCCGGCGGTGACATACAGCGCCGAGGACCTGCTCTGGGGAGCGTCCGCGGGCATCGTCGTCAGCACGTCGCCGACCGGCGCCGCGGCGAGCACGCTGCACGGGATGGTGGCGTCGAGGGACTGCGGTGTCTGCGCGATGAGCGGGGCCACCACCGACGACGACTCGGGCGACAGCTGCTGACCCTGCGGCCAGACGAAGGAGGCGTCAGTGGATTCCACCGGCAGAAACGGGGCGATCGCACAAAGGACGGCCCCGACGATGCCGGCGACGATCGCCACCGTGCGTGCGGTGCCCGCGGACACCCTGGTTCTGGGCTGCGCCGCGTCGGGCGCCGCGTTCGGGGCTGTCACAGGCACGATGTCTGATGCTAAGCGACTTCGCGGTGAGTACCTAGTCAACGGTCGCAGCCGCCGGTCATCTCCGCGGAGCGGCTCACGGTACTTTCAGGACTGTCGATTAGGGTCACCGACTGATGACTGAGACTTCCCGACGGCTGCCGGCGCGCACGTGGGCGACGATTGCCACCGTCGCCGGATTCGTGGCGATCCTCGCCGCCGTCCCGACGCCGTTGCTGCCGGTGAACGAGCGCACCGCCGCCATCGACTGGCCCGACCGGGACCTGACGAGCGCCGCGAGCGCGTCGGTGACCGCGCCGCTGGTGGCACAGACACCGGCTGGGCTCGACGTCACGATCGGGTGTGCCACGCTGGCCGCCGCGGCGACCAACGGGCCGACGATGGTGTTGTCGACGATGCCGCCGGCCGGTACCGACGCGTCGGCGAAGGCGCTGTTCGTGACGGCCGCACCGACCGGGGTCGATGTGGTCCTGCGCGGACAGGAGTTGTTGCGCATCCCGTCCGACCGGCTCGCCGACTGCCAGCGGCTACGCATCCGGGCGTCGTTCGACGGCGTCGAGGCGCGCGCTGTCGGCGCCGGCATCGTCGCCACCGCCGACCCGGCCGCCCGTCCGCAGGTCTCCGGCATCTTCACCGACCTCGATCCCGAGACGGTGACCCGCGCGGCCGCCGACGACGGGCTCGCGGTGCACATCGACGTCGACAACCGGTTCGAGTCGTCGCCATCGTGGATCAAACTGCTGGTGATGATCATCGGAGTGCTCGCGGTGATCGTCGCGTTCGTCGCCATCGCCGCCCTCGACGTCGCGCACGGCTATCACCGCCGGATCGGGCGACTCGACCTGCGTCGGCTGTTCGCCCCCCGGATCGCCGACCTCGCGGTCACCGCGGCCCTGGTGATCTGGCATTTCCTCGGCGCGGGATCCTCCGACGACGGCTACATCCTGGCGATGGGCCGCAACGCGTCCGACGCCGGCTACCTCGCCAACTACTACCGTTTCTTCGGCATCCCCGAGGCGCCGTTCGACTGGTATTACGCCTTCTTGTCGCACTGGGAGGCGGTGTCGACGGCCGGTGTGTGGATGCGACTGCCCGCGCTGCTCGCGGGCCTGGCCAGTTGGTTCATCCTCAGCCGGGTCCTGCTGCCCCGACTAGGTGGCGCCGTACGCCGGTCCCAGTGGGCGATGTTCACCGCGGCTGCGGTGTTCGTCGCGTTCTGGATGCCGCTGGCCAGCGGACTGCGCAGCGAAGGCATCATCGTGCTCGGTTCGCTGCTCACCTGGTGGGGGGTGGAGCAGGCGGTGGCCACCCGCCGGATGCTGCCGGCGGCCGGCGCCGCGCTGGCCGCCGGGATGACCCTCGCGTTGGCGCCGCACGGGTTGATCGCGGTCGCGTTGCTCATCGCCGGATCGCGGCCCATGCTGCGCACTGTGCGTCGGCGCCGAGCCGAGAACGGTCTGCTCCCACTGCTCGCTCCGGTAGCTGCGGCGGCGGCCTTGGTGGTGATCGTGGTGTTCCGCGACCAGACCCTCGCCACGGTCGCCGAGGCGGTGCGCGTGCGCTACACCGTCGGGCCCACCCTCGTCTGGTACCAGGAACTGCTGCGGTTCTACTACCTGTCGCTGACCACCCAGGACGGCTCGCTGGTCCGCCGCGTCCCGATGTTGCTGCTGATCGCCGCGGTGTTCGTGACGCTGGCGGTGATGTTGCGGCGCAAACACATCCGCGGAGTCGATCCGGGTCCGGTGTGGCGTGTCATCGGCGCGATCCTGTTGACCGTGCTGCTGCTGTCGTTCACGCCCACCAAGTGGACCGTCCAATTCGGCATCTACGCCGGGGTGGGTGCCGCCATGGCGGCGGTGGCGACGGTGGCAGTCGCCCAGTCGGCGCGGCGCTCGCCGCGCAACCTGTGGATGTACATCGCGGTGCTCATGTTCGCCTGCGCGCTCGCCATGGCGGGGGAGAACGCCTGGGGCTGGGCCTACGACTTCGGCATCTCCTGGTTCGACAAGGCGCCGTCGATCGCCGGCACCCCGCTGTCGTCGATCTTCTTGGTACTCACCGCGCTCGCACTGGCGGTGGCCATCTGGTTCCATCTGCGCATCGACGTGGACGCGGAGAAGGGGAAGGTCCGCGACGATCACGCTCCGGTGTCGCGCACCCAGTTGGCGGTGTCGTCGGCGCCGATGCTGGTGATCGCGACGCTGGTCGTGATCGTCGAACTGCTGCTGTTCGCCAAGGCCGCGGTGGCGCGGTCGGACACCTACACGACGTTCAGTGCCAACACGCGGGCGCTGACCGGTGACACCTGCGGGATGGCCGACGACGTGCTGGTTGAGGACAACCCGAATCGTGGTGCACTGCAACCGATCGGCACCGACGACATCTCCCGCGCGCTGGCCGGCGAATCCACCGGCTTCGGGCCGGACGGGGTGGCCGGGGACCTGATGCCCGACCCCACCGCGCTCGGCGCCGGTACCATCAACACCTCCGGGGACCTGTCGCGGCCGTTCATCGTCACCGGCGGTGCCCCGGGCACCACCGGCGGTCGCGGCCCCGAGGGAATCAACGGTTCCACCGCCGCACTGCCGTTCGGTCTGTCGGCCGAGACCACCCCCGTGTTGGGTACCTACGGGCACGACAACGGTATCGCCGAGCTGACGTCGATGTGGTACCGACTGCCCGCCCGCGACTCCTCGCCGCTGCTGGTGATCACCGCAGCGGGACCGGTGTTCTCGGTCGACGCCGACGGTGTGCCACGCGGCGGCCGCTCGCTGAAGGTACAGTTCGGGCGAGCCGGAGACGGCCCCGAGGGCTTCCGCCAGGTCGGTGAGGCATATGTGCCGATCGATCCCGGTCCGGAGCGGCCGAATCGGCCGTGGCGCAACCTGCGCATCCCGATGTCGGCGGTACCCGAGAACGCCACCGCCATGCGGATCAGTGCAGTGGACAACAACGTGAGTCCCGATCAATGGCTGGCCATCACCCCGCCTCGGGCACCGCAACTGCAGACCCTGCAGCAAGTGGTGGGCACAGAAACGCCGGTGCTGCTGGATCTCTCGGTGGGCAGCCAATTCCCGTGCCAGCATCCGATGGGAACCCGTCACGGCGTCGCCGAGATCCCCGAATGGCGCATCGTGCCCGACCAGACCACCACCAACTCGAAGTCCAAGACGTGGCAGGCCGCGATCAACGGCGGCATCCTGACCACCCCGGAGGCACTGACACGTGAGGCCACCATGGCGACCTACCTCGACGGCGACTGGTATCGGGACTGGGGAGGTCTGCGACGTCTGACGCCGTTGGTGCCCGAGGCTCAGCCGGCCCGGGTGAGTACCGGGACGTCGTCGACCTGGGGTTGGATGCGCCCGGGTGCGATCAGGGTGGTGGCACAGGATGACTGAGAACGCGCAGGCACGCCGTCCGTCGGCGCGAAAGCTGAAGAACGCCAAGATCGTCGCCGTGGTGGCCGGAGCGATCGGAGTACTGCTGGCGATCCTCGCGCCGTTCCTACCGGTGACCTACACCAAGGCCGAACTGCAGTGGCCGCAGCCCGGCAGTAGCAGCCTGGAGAACGTCGCGGCGCCGAACGTCTCGTATGTGCCGGTGTCGATGGACATCTCGGTGCCGTGCGCGCTCGCCTCCGACCTGCCTCCCTCCGGTGGGGTGCTGCTGTCGACGGTCCCCGAGAACGGTGCCGAGGCGAACACCGTCGGCCTGTTCATCCGCGCGACCGCCGACCGCCTGCTGGTGACGCAGCGTAACGCGGTGTTGCTCAACGTCCCCCGCGCCGCCGCGGCGCAGAGCGCGGACTGCCGCATCGTGATCGACTCCGACACCAGCGGAACCCGCGGATCGGTCGAAGGATTCGCGCCCGCCGACGGAGATCCGGCGACCTTCGACCTCGCCGATCCGAACGCGCGACCCCAGATCATCGGTGTCTACACCGATCTGCCGGCCGACGCCCCGACCGATGGACTCTCGTTCACCTCCACCGTGGACACCAGGTTCAGTACCAGCCCGACCCTGCTCAAGGGTCTGGTGCTGATCGTCGGCATCGTGATGACGATCGCCTCGATGGCCGCGCTGGCGGTGCTCGACTCGCGTGACGGGCACCGGTTCGGATTGGGCTTGCCGGCGCGGTGGTGGCGGCCGACCCTGCTCGACGGGGTGGTCACCGCAGTGCTGTTCGGTTGGCTGTTCGTCGGCGGCAACACCGCTGATGACGGCTACCAGGTGACCGTCGGGCGTGTGGCGCCCGACGCCGGCTATTTGGACAACTACTACCGCTACTTCGGTGCGCCACAGGATCCGTTCGGCTGGCACTACCGCTATCTGGCGCTGTGGATGGAGGTCAGCACCGCCACCCCGTGGCTGCGGTTGCTGCCGTTGCTGTTCGCGCTCGTCGGCTGGTTCCTGATCAGTCGATTCGCACTGCCCCGCCTCGGTCGGGCGGTTCGCACCTCCCGGGCAGCGTATTGGGCGGCGGGACTCGGCTTTTTGGCCGTGTGGCTGCCGTTCAACAATGGACTCCGGGTGGAACCGGCACTGAGCGTGGGCATCCTGCTGACCTGGGTGCTGGTGGAACGCGCCATCGCGACGGGGCGATTCTTCCCACTGACCTTGGCGGTGGTGGCCGCGTGGGCAACCCTGACGATTCACCCGGCCGGTGCGATCGCGATTCTGCCGCTGCTGGCGGCGCTGCGCCCGCTGCTGCGGCGTCTGCGCCGACGCCGCGCCGACGACGGCTTGCTGCCGCTGCTGATGCCGGTACTCGCCTCTGGCCTGGCCGTGCTGTTCCTGATCTTCGTCGATCAGACCCTGGCCACCATCCTCGAAGGCGTTGACGTGCAAGGTGTCGTCGGCCCCACCAACGAATGGTGGACCGAGGCGATGCGCTACTATATCCTGCTCAACCCGACCCCCGACGGGTCGATCGCGCGACGCGTCGGCATCTTCGTCACCTTCCTCGCCGCCATCATCATCGTGCTCACGTTGCTCAGCAAGCGGCGAGTGCCGGGGGTGGCCACGGCGCCGCTGTGGCGGCTGCTCGCGGTCGCGGCGGGTGCGGTGGCCGTGCTGGCCTTCGTGCCCACCAAGGCCACCCATCAGATGGGTGCTTTCGCTTGTCTCACCGGTGTTCTCGCAGCTGCGGCGACCGTTTTCCTGCGCCCGGAGGTGATGCGGCGGCGCTGCAACCGGACGTTCATCGCCGCCGCGGCGGCCTACGCCCTCGCGGTGGCGTTCGCCGGACGCAACCAGTGGTGGTACGTCGGCAGCTACGGGATCCCGTGGGCCGATGACACCCCCAACGTCGCGGGCATCGGGTTGTTCATTCCGATCGTCGCAGTGGCGGTGGCGCTGACCGCGCTCGGCGTCTGGCAGTACTACCGCGACGACCGGGCGGCCGAGAGCGGCGTGCAGCCGGAGGCCGGTTCGTCGCCGAGCCTGATCCAGCGGATGCCGACGTATTCGCTGGCCATCGTCTCCGCGGCCGTATTGTTGTTCAACTTCGTCTCGTTCGCCAAGGCGTATCAGACACAACGTGATTCGTGGTCATGGGCCAGTTCCAACCTGAACGCGATACAGGGTGAGCCGTGCGCACTTGCCGACGCCGTGCTGGTGGAGGCCGATCCCAACGAGGGTCTGCTGACGCCGGCCCGTGTTGCCGGACAGAGTGATCGGTCTCCCGGAGGTGCGCTCGCCGGCGCAGGCACCGGTTCGATGGAAGGGTTCGATCCGAACGGGGTCTCCGCGCATCTGGAGAGCGAAGCAGAAGCCGACACCACCGCCAGTGGCGTCGACCGGACCCAGACCGATCCCACCGATGCCCAGTCCGAACCCAGCGGTACGGCGGGATCGGCGGACACCGGGGGCGGCACCACCGCGACCCGCGGGGTCAACGGATCATCGGTGCGGCTGCCGTTCGGTCTGGACCAGAGCCGGGTACCGGTGTTGGGAACCTACGGAACTCCTACCGGGCGTGGGCAACTCACGTCCGACTGGTATCAGTTGCCGGAGCGATCCGATGACACACCGCTGGTCACCATGTCGGTGGCCGGGACCATCGAATACGTCGACGAACTGGCCGTCACCCATCCGGGGCAGAAGCTGCGACTGGAATTCGGTCGCGTCGAATCGGACGGCCGGGTCACCACCGTGGCATCGATGGTGCCGTTGGACATCGGCAACGACCCCGAATGGCGCAACCTGCGGTTCCCGCGGGATCAGGCCCCGCCGCGGGCGTCGGTGGTGCGGATCGTCGCCGAGGACACCTCGGGCAATCCGGCCCAGTGGCTGGCTGTGACACCGCCGCGGGTGACCCCTCTGGTCACCTTGAATTCGCTGGTGGGCAGCGAGGATCCGGTGCTGCTGGACTGGGAGGTCGCCTTCGCCTTCCCATGTCAGCGGCCGGCGACGGTGGTCAATGGTGTGTGGGAGACCCCGCAGTGGCGGATCACGCCCGATGCCGAAGGTGAGCGGGTGAACTCACGGCGCTGGATGGCCGGTGACTACGGTGGTCCGCTCGGCATCGTGGAGAACGAACTGCGGCCCGTGGTGCTGCCGTCGTATCTCCGCAACGGCTGGGCCAAGGACTGGGGCAGCCTGCAGCGGCTCACCCCGCTTCAACCCCAGGTCGACGCCGAGCTCGTACTGACCGAAGAAGACCACGGCGGCCTGTGGACTCCCGGCCCGATGCGCGCGATCAGGAACTGACCCGGCGGGTTGTCGCTGATCGAGTAGGTCCGAGCCGCTAGGCGAGGGCCGTATCGAGATCTGCTGTGTGTCTTGTTGTCTCGATACGCCTCCTCGCCTAGCGGCTCGTTGGCTACTCGACCACCAGCGGTGTGGCTCGTTGGTTACGCGAGGATTGGCGGTGCATCGCCACTCAGTATCGAATCGGCGCCGGGCTCGACTTCTGTCGCTGATCGAGTAGGTTCGAGCCGCTAGGCGAGGGCCGTATCGAGATCTGCTGTGTGTCTTGTGGTCTCGATACGCTTCCTCGCCTAGCGGCTCGTTGGCTACTCGACGATCGGCGGTGCGGTTCGTTGGTTACGTGAGGATTGGCGGTGGATCGTCGCTCAGTATCGAGGCGGCGTCGGGCTCGACTTCTGTCGCTGATCGAGTAGGTTCGAGCCGCTAGGCGAGGGCCGTATCGAGATCTGCTGTGTGTCTTGTGGTCTCGATACGCCTCCTCGCCTAGCGGCTCGTTGGCTACTCGACGATCGGCGGTGCGGTTCGTTGGTCACGTGAGGATTGGCGGTGGATCGTCGCTCAGTATCGAGGCGGGCG
>NZ_JAPKFM010000033.1:0-54935 GCF_026262595.1 Gordonia aquimaris
GCGCCCACGACCGAACCGGAGCCCGATGGCACGTTCACGTTGCCGGCGCATCTGCCGTCGGATCCGTATCGGCCGTCGGCGGCGTTGGACACCTTCATCCGGTTGCGCGATGGCTATTGCACCGAACCGGGATGTCTGACCTCGGCGTGGCGTGGCGACCTCGACCATGTCGATGAGTACGACCACGACTGTCCGCACAACGGTGGACAGACCACTGAGGTGGGGTTGAACGCGAAATGTCGTCCCGGACACTTGCTGAAGACCTTCGGCGACTGGGTCGATGATCAATGGCGTGATGCCGACGGGCGGCTGGTCACCGAATACATCACCCCCGAAGGCCTGGTGTTGCCCGGCGAAGCCGAAACCCAGGAAGACTTGTTCCCTGGGCTGCGCAGGATCCGGTTCACCGCACCCGCCCAGGCCCCACCCCCACACACCGGCAGCACGATCGAACGCAGCACCCGCGTCAACACACGGGTGGCGAACAAACACGCCCGCAGACGCGCCGAACGCGCCCGAAACCGCAAACGCGTCACCGACGCCGGCCCGCCACCGTTCTAGTCAGAGCACTTTCCCGATGGCGCCGGTCAGCTTCTCCGGCTTGGTCGTCGGGGCGAACCGGTCCACCACGTTGCCACCGCGGTCGATCAGGAACTTGGTGAAGTTCCACTGAATTCGGCCGCCGAGCAGACCGCGCTTCTGTGCCCGCAGCCACTCGTAGAGGGGATGCGCTTCAGAGCCGTTGACGTCGATCTTGGCGAACATCGGGAACGTCACGTCGTAGGTCAGCGAGCAAAAGTTCTTGATCTCCTCGGCATCGCCGGGCTCTTGATGAGCGAACTGGTCGCAGGGAAAGCCCAGCACCCGCAACCCTTTGTCCGCGAACTCGCGGTTGAGTTGTTCGAGGCCCTCGTACTGCGGAGTGAAGCCACACTTCGACGCCGTGTTGACGATGAGCAGCGGCAGCCCCGCGTACGTGGACAACGGCACCGGAGTGCCGTCGATGTCGGTGGCGGTGAAGTCGTAGGCGGTCGTCTTGTCGGAGCTGGTCATCGGTACCCCCTGTCGATGCCGGTCAGGTGTAGGCCGGCGTGCCGAGAATCTGGTCACATGCGGTGACACCTTCGACAATGCCACGTTCAAAGGCCGCGCCGCGCTCGGACCCACTGCCATGCGACGTCCGCTCTGGCAGCGAGTACATGAACGCCGTCGCCTCATCGCGTTCGGCAGCGGTCATCTCGCCGCGCCGCACGAACCACGACCACGCCGCCCCCGACCAGCAATCACTGGCCCACTCGAGTCGCCGCAGCGCGTCGGCGGGACCGAAAACGGTCACCGACACCGGCTTCAGACCGATGGCCTCCTGCACGCCGTGGCTGGACTCGTGTACGAACGTGGTCAACGCCCGCGCCGGCGTCCGGATCAGCGCCGCATCGGTGACCCAGTTGACGAAGGTGATGGTGTTGCAGTGGTGCAGACCGAGATTGAGCACCGTACCGACTTCGGCGTAGACGCACACATCCCGGTTCTGCGGATTCCACGAACCGCCCAGTGCTGGATTGCTCACCGCCACCGTCCGACGGACCGCCGTGGATCGTCCGGTGTGATCGAGCCACTCGCGGGTCAGTGCGACCGCACAGGCCACGTTGTCTCGCGGCAGTTGCGCATTCCGGCACAACGAGCGGTCGCCGTACAGGGTCACCGTCCCGGCGGGCGCGGGCGCCGCGGAAACGCCGGGCGCACCGCCCATCCCCGTGAGCACGAACGCCCCGACCACCGCCATGACAAGTTTGCGCCCGACCATGTCGTACCGGTGCCCGGACGTGTTCACGGTTTCGGTGGATTCAGCATCGGCACCAGGTACTGGCGCGCAATCGCCGCCAACTGCTCGTCGTCGTGCACGTCGACGAGTTGACTGGGCACGGTGAGGAACGAGTTCGAGAATCGGACCATCATCTCCGCGGTCAGCTCGGTGTCGAGGTCGGCGGCGATGTTGCCGGCCAATTGCTCCTTGCGCAGCTGCTGGGCGAGGAACTGGCGGACCGCTGCGAGCATGCGGCCGTCGTCGGCGCCGATCGAACCGGCGAGCAGGGTCGGTTCCGTCTCGATGAGGCCACCGATGAGGGGGTTGCCGAGGATCGATCGCAGCGAACTGACGAAGCCGAACACCACGCGTTCCTCCGCCGTGTCCGCCTCGCCGATGTCGGCGAGAAAGCGCAGGAAATACCGCCGGAACTCGCGCAGGATGACCTGCTCGACCAGCGCATCCTTCGTGTCGAACTTCCGATAGATGGTCACCCGGGACAGCCCGGCCCGCCGGGCGACCTCATCCATCGACGATCGCTGGATGCCCATGCGGCAGAACTGGTCGAAGGCGGCGTCGAGCAACCGGGCCCGGGTCGGGTCGTCGGGCTCGTCGAAATCGCCACCCACCACCGCCACATAGGCCCGCTGCAGCAGGGATGGGGATTGCGGAGGCGACTGGATGCCCGGCGTCGCGGCAGCTTGGCCTGGTTTCACTCTCACTCCTCGCCAGTCGTGCGCGAAGCATACCGCGAGGCCTCTGCGTTCGCCGTCAGCACGTGTGACTACACCTGTGACCACTTTGCCTTGTGAGTGGTGTCACACTGTGATAGTTCTATGTAACAGAGTTACAGCCTTTGTTACATCGCTTCATCATGATCGGGGCGTCATCGAGTCGGGTGGCGAAGACGGGAGCCAAGAAAAATGGAGAACCTGAGCAGGCGGAACATGTTGAAGGCCGGCGGCACGGTGGGCGCAGTGGGCGCCCTCGCGACCGTCAGCCAAGCAACACCGTGGACGTGGTCACCGGCGGGTTCGGTACCCGGACGGGGCAGCGGCGCCAACCCACAGGGGGTCTGGGACGAGGAGGCCGACCCCGTCGTGGCGAAGCTCTTGGAGCGCGGCCAGGTGCAGCGGGTCAATGAACTACTCCGCGGATGGACCAAGAACGGCCAGCCGTTGCCGGCCGGTCTCCCGAACGAACTCCGTGACTTCATGGAACACGCGCGTCAACTGCCATCGTGGACCGACCGCGGCAAACTCGAGACGGCGGTGCGGTTCAACCAGAAGCGAGGCACGTACCTCGGCGTCCTGTACGGCTTCGCCAGCGGCATGATGAGCACCGTCATCCCCCGCGAAGCCCGGGCGGTCTATTACTCGCAGGGTGGCGCGGACATGAAGGACCGCATCACCAAGACGGCCAAACTCGGTTACGACATCGGTTCGCTCAACGCTTATCGACCCGACGGCGAGATGATCGTCACCTGCCTCAAGACCCGACTGGCCCACGCATCGGTGCGCACTCTGCTGCCGCAGTCGCCCTGGTGGAACCACTCGGCGCAGGAGAAGATCCCGATCAGCCAGGCCGACATCATGGTCACCTGGCACAGCCTGCCCACCACCGTCATGCGCATGCTGGAACGGTGGAACGTGCCGATCGCCGCCGACGAATCGGACGGCTTCCTGCACTCGTGGCAGATCACCGCACACATGCTCGGCGTCCAGGACCAGTACATCCCGAACTCCTGGAACCAGGCAGATGCGCAGGCCCGGCAGGTGTTGGACCCGATCCTCGCCCCCACCCCGGAGGGCAAGAAGCTCGCCGACATTCTGCTCGATCTCGGCATGAACCTCGACCTGAGCCTGTTGTCGCGCGGCGTGCTGGGTGCGCTCACCCGGTTCATGTTGGGTGACAAGATCGCCAACTGGCTCGAGATCCCGCGTGAGCCGGTGTGGAGCCCTCTACTCGAGACAGCCTGGGGGCCCTACGTTCTCGTTCGCGAAGGACTGCTCCAGGTGGGCATGCCGAAGGAGGCGTACTGGCTCTTCGACGAGTTCCTGCGCCAGTTCGTGCTGTTCTACATGTCCGAGCTGCGGATGCCGATCAACATCACCATCCCGGTGGCCAACAACCCGCGCTACAACTGAGGCCGGTACCGCTGTACACCAACGAAAGTCGGGGGAAGCACGATGACCGTGCGCGGCTGGTTCGTGGTGCTTGTCGTCGTGGTGGCCGGATTCGTCGTACCGGCCACTGCGGCGGCGGTTCCTGCGCCGTCACATCACGCGAAATGTCCTGACCTGTACGTCCTGGCCATTCCGGGCACCTGGGCCGACGCCGCCGCCCCCGGGATTCTGCGTGAGATCACCAGCGATCTCGGACCCCGGACGCTGGTTCACTATGTCGGCTACAGCGCGACCGCCTTCCCTTGGGAGACAGCCATCTACGGCCGATCCAAGGCGCAGGCGGTGGCCAACACGACCGGCTTGGCTCGCGCCATGGTGCGCCGCTGTCCCGTCACCAGGTTGGCGATCACCGGCTATAGTCAGGGCGCCGACGCGGCCGGGGACGTGGCCGCCGAGATCGGCACCGGCCGTGGCGCGATCCGGCCCGAGCAGGTGGCGGGGGTGGTTCTCATCTCCGATCCCCGCCGCTCCCATCGGGACAACCTGGTGGGCCCACGACTGACCGGCCAGGGCAGCGGCGGACCGCGGTTGTCCGGTATGGGCCACCTGAGCCCACGCACCTACAGCATCTGCGCGCCACGGGACCTGTACTGCAACACGCCGCGCGATTATTACGTGACCCGGATCGTCGGGTATCTCGCCGAGACCAGCGACCCCACCCCGAGTCAGATGGGTCAGTATCAAGCCGAGGCCGGCGACATCCTCGACGAACTGCTCGCCCAGGGTGGCATCGGCGCGGTCGGCCGTGAGGTGAGCAATCAGCGTGCCCGCCAGCAGATCACCGTGTTCAACAGGTTTCTGCAGTCCGGCGTGCACACCAACTACGCGGCCTTCGTGGTCGCCCCCGGAGTCAGCGCCGTGCAGTGGGCGCACAACCATCTCGCAGCCCTGGCCTCCGCTCATTCCTGACCCATGATCTGGAGCACCGTGTGATGGACAAGCAGATTCTCGAAGAAAGCCTGGCGTCGGTGGGCCTCCCCGACGACGGCCTGACCGTGCGGTTCTACGAAATCCTGTTCGAGAGATATCCCGACGTCGAGCCGATGTTCCAGCGCGACAACAAGGTTCAGGCGGCGATGCTGCGCACCGCCATTGTGTCGGTAATCGACAACCTCGATGACGGCGAGTGGTTGACCACCAACCTCGAGTCCCTCGGACAGCGGCACGCCGCGATGGGTGTCACCGCACCGATGTACGAGGCGGTCGGCGAATGCATGATCGCGGCGATGACCGAGATCGGCGGTGACGCGTGGACGCCGGCGATGACGAGGGAATGGGGCGAGGCGCTCAGCGCAGTGTCGGCGCTCATGCTCGCCGGATACCCGCACACCTGACAGCCACGTTTCGGTCGCCGGTCACCGGGGAACACCTTGGGTGAACACGCATACAAAAGGTGTGAACGTATGAAGGCCATCCAAATCGTCAAGCCCGGCACCGAACCCGAACTCCGCGAGGTCGACAAACCCACGCCAGGTCCGGGCCAAGTACTGCTGAAGGTGTCGGCCGCCGGCGCCTGCCATTCCGACGACTTCGTGTTGAACATGCCGGCCCACGGTTTTTCCTTATCCGCTACCGATGACGCTAGGACACGAGGGCGTCGGTGTGGTCGCGGAGACCGGCACCGGCGTGGACAACGTCTCGGAGGGGACCGCGGTGGCGGTATACGGACCGTGGGGATGCGGAGTGTGCCACTTCTGTTCGCGTGGGATGGAAAACTATTGCAGTCGCGCAGCCGAGCTGTCGATCACCCCACCCGGCCTGGGCGTCGACGGTGCGATGGCCGAGTACATGCTCGTCGACGACGCGCCATCTGGTGCCCATCGGCGATCTCGACCCGGTGCGCACCGCACCTCTCACCGACGCCGGACTCACCCCGTACCACGCGATCAAGGCGTCGCTGCCCAAGCTCGTCGGCGGCACCACCGCCGTGGTCATCGGCGCCGGCGGACTCGGGCACGTCGCCATCCAGTTGCTGCGTCACCTGACCCCGTCCCGGATCATCGCGCTCGACGTGACCGAGGACAAGCTGTCCTTTGCCAAGGAGGTCGGAGCCACCGAGGCCGTCCTGAGCAACGACGATGCCGTCGACAACGTCCGCGCGATCACCGGCAAGGACGGGGCGACGGCGGTTTTCGACTTCGTCGGCTTTCAACCAACCCTCGACATCGCGATGGGTGTGGTGGGCACCATGGGTGATGTCGTCATCGTCGGCCTCGGTGACGGCGCCGCCACCGCCAAGGTCGGCATGTTCACCCAGCCCTACGAAGTATCGGTACGCGCACCATACTGGGGCTCACGCAGCGAACTGATGGAGGTACTCGAGTTGGCGCGCGATGGAGTGCTCGACGTGTCCGTGGAGAAGTTCGCCCTCGACGACGGCCTCGACGCCTACCGCAAGCCCGCCGCCAACGACCTGCGCGGACGGGCGGTCGTGGTGCCGGGCTGAATTCGGTCCCACACCACACTCACTCGCTACGGTCAGTTCATGCGCTACGGAATCTGCATCCTGCCCGACCAGCCGTGGACGTCGACTCGACCGCTGTGGCAGCGTGCCGAACAGATGGGCTTCGACCACGCCTGGACCTACGATCACCTGGTCTGGGGCGGACTTCCGGATGCACAGTGGTTCTCCTGCATTCCCACGCTGACCGCCGCGGCCACGATCACCGAGCGCATCGGGCTCGGCGCTTTCGTGGTGTCGCCCAACTTCCGGCATCCCGTGGCGTTTTCTCGTGAGGTCCAGACACTCGCCGACATCTCCGACGACAGGTTCCTGCTCGGCCTCGGTGTCGGTGGTACCCCCGACGACACACTGCTCGGGCAACCCGAGGTCACCGTCGGGCGGCGCGTGGACCGCTTCCACGAGTTCACCGATCTGCTCGATCAGACTCTGCGCGTCGACCACGTGACCGCCGACGGCGAGTTCTACCGGGCGCGCGACATGCGGTTGGTCGGCGGCAGCGTGCGTGAGCGGGTGCCACTGTTGTTGGCGGGCAACGGGCCCCGGAATGTGCGGTTCGCCGCCGAGCGTGGTGACGGCTGGATCACCACCGGTACATCGGCATCCTCGCTCGACGAGTGGTTCGGCGGCGTGGCACGGATGTGTCGTGTGCTCGACGAGGCGCTCGCCCAACGCGCACGCGCCGACTTCCCTCGGTATCTCAGCCTCGACGCCTCCCCGCGCAATGCGCTGGAAAGTGTGCACCTGTTCGACGACATGGTCGGGCGTGCCGCGAACCTCGGATTCACCGATGTCATCGTGCACTGGCCACGCGACGATGAGCCCTACCGTGCGCCACTCACCGTGCTGGAGGCACTGGCGGCCCGCGGTCTGTCCTGACTCCGACACCGCGACCGCCGGCCGTCGATAGACTCGGCCGGGTGAGTGTGCGTGCGGGCATCGTGGTGACCGGGACCGAGGTGTTGTCGGGGCGGGTGGCCGATCAGAACGGGCCGTGGGTGGCCGATCGCCTCCTGACGATGGGGGTCGACGTCGCCCACATCACCGTCTGCGGTGACCGGCCCGCCGACCTGCTCGCGCAATTGCGTTTCCTGGCCGCCGACGACGTCGACCTCATCGTGACGACCGGTGGGCTCGGCCCGACCGCCGACGACCTCACCGTCGCGACCGTCGCCGACTTCTGCGGACGCGCCCTGAATCTCGACGCCGAACTCGAGGCACACATCACCGCGATCATCGACCGCTGGATGAAGCGCCGCAACGCCCAACCGGACAGCTCCCCCCTGCGCGCCGGAATCCGCAAGCAGGCACTGGTTCCCGACGGTGCCGTACCGATTCCACCCACCGGTACGGCACCCGGTGTGGCGATCCCGGTCGACGGGGCCGGCATGCCGACGATTCTGGTGCTGCCCGGACCGCCGCGTGAACTGCAGGCGATGTGGCCGACCGCGCTCGACACACCACCTGTCCGCGATGCGTTGGCGGCGCGGATCGATCACCGCCAGGAGGTGATTCGTGCCTATGGGCTGTCGGAGGCCGATCTCGCCGAGACGTTGCGCTTGGCCGACGACACGATCAGCGGTGTCGGCGATCTGGAGGTCACCACCTGCCTTCGGCACGGTGAACTGGAGATGGTGACACGCTTCGTCGCCGAGGCGGCACCCGCCTACGCCGAACTGGCCGCGCTGATCGCCGAACACCATGGGAAGCAGGTTTTTTCCACCGATGGATCGACCATCGACGACCAGGTCGTGGCCGCGTTGTCCGGTCGGACCATCGCGACGGCCGAATCCTGCACCGGCGGCATGGTCGCGGCCCGGCTCACCGATCGCGCCGGGTCGTCGGCCTATCTGGTGGGCGGTGTGGTCGCCTACGCCAACGAGGTCAAGTCCGGGCAGCTCGGCGTTCCGGCGGCGATGATCGCCGAGCACGGTGCGGTCAGCGAGCAGGTGGCGGCCGCGATGGCCGACGGCGCCGCCGACCGGCTCGGCGCCGATGTCGCGGTCTCCACCACCGGGATCGCCGGACCCGGTGGTGGTACGGACATCAAGCCGGTGGGCACGGTGTGCTTCGGGGTGGCCGTGTCCGGCCGGCCCACCGCGACCTGGACGCGATATTTCCCCGGTGATCGCGCCAATGTGCGGATGCTGTCCACAGTGGCGGCGATGCACCTGGTGGCGGGCGTGCTGGACGACCCTTCGTGACGAGGACCGAGGTACCGAACGCCGCACCAACCGGATAGCTGGGCAGTAGCCGACAGATCCGGCTTGATAGCCTGCACGCAGAGAACGGTGCCCATCCGCGGTATGCGGATGTCAGGGAACCCGGTGAGAATCCGGGACTGGCGCGCAACGGTGTGGGAAGACGAGCTTCGTCCATCCCGAGTCCGACTACCTGCCGTTCTCGTATGAGTCCACCGGGTATCTCGCGCACAGATCCCCCGACATCACGAGGTAGCCGTGCACAACGCTCACCGTCATCACCCTCTCATGTACGAGACGACACCTCGGTCACGGTGGTGACCGCCCGCGCGGCGACCCCACCCGATCTTTCGGCACGCCGGTTGTCGCCCGCCCCGCTGGCCGTGGCATTGGCGGCACTTACCGCCGTCAGCATCGTCACGTCGGTCGCATTCGGTTCCGAACACATTCCCGTAGCCGACGTGTGGGACACGGTCCTGGGGAGGCTGACCGGCGACACCACCGACACCGCGTACTCGGTCATCATCTGGGACCTGCGGTTGCCGCGGTCGGTGCTGGCCGCCATCGTCGGTGCCGGTCTGGCGTTGGCGGGCGCACTGATGCAGGCGCTGGTGCGTAACCCCCTCGCCGAGCCCTACCTGCTCGGGGTGTCGGCCGGTGCGGCGGTCGGCGCCACGTCGGTGATGACGATGGGAACACTCTCGGCGCTCGGCTTGTGGGCGCTGTCCGGCGGTGCCCTGCTCGGCGCACTCGCTGCCACTGTCACGGTCTATCTGGTGGCCCGCGTGCAGGGCGGTCTCACCGCGATTCGACTGATTCTGTCCGGAGTGGTGCTCTCGTCTGCGTTCATGGCGCTGTCGTCGCTGATGGTGTTCACCGCCGGCGACCCGCAGGCCGCCGAGAGCGTCATGTTCTGGATGCTGGGCAGCGTCGCGGGTGCCACTTGGGCGAAGGTGCAGTTGGCCGGCGTCGTCGTGTTGGCCACCCTGCTCGGCATGGTGGTGATCCACGCCTGGCTCGACGCCTACGCCGCCGGCAACGACACCGCGTCCTCGCTCGGCGTGCCAGTGGCTGCGCTGCGCACCGCGCTGTTCGCGGTGCAGGGGGTTCTGGTCGGCGTACTCGTCGCGGTGGCCGGCGGTATCGGCTTCGTCGGCCTGATCATTCCGCACGCCGCCCGCCTGGTGGTCGGTGCGACCCACCGGGCGATGCTGCCGGTCGCGGTCTGCGGTGGAGCGTTGTTCCTCGTGTGGGTGGATGTGTTCTCGCGCGTCGCCGCGGCGCCGCGGGAGATGCCGTTGGGCATCGTCACCGGCCTGATCGGCGCACCTATCTTCCTGTTCTTGATGGGTCGTCGGCGCTACACGTTCGGACCCACCGAATGAGCGTGCGCACCGACGCCGCGTCCTACGTCGCCGACCTCCGGGCCAACGGTGTCGCGTGTCGCCGCGGATCGCGAACGATTGTCTCCGGCGTCGATGTGACGATCCCCGCCGGTACCCGGATGGCGGTGGTGGGGCCCAACGGCGCCGGCAAGACGACGCTGCTGCGGGTGCTGGCCGGCCTCGAGACACCAGCAACAGGCGCCGTGTACGTCGGCGGCGCCGATCTGCATGCGATGCGCGCGCGACAGCGCGCACGGACGGTCGCCGTCGTCGCGCAGGAGGAGCAGCCGTCGGCGGAGTTGACAGTGGCCGAAGCGGTCGGCCTCGGGCGCACCCCGCACCGCAACCCGTGGGCCGCCGGCGCGGACGCCGAACGCGAGATCGTCGCCGACGCTCTGGAGATGGTGGGGCTCGGCGACGCCGGCGGACGTTCCTGCATCGCGCTGTCCGGGGGTGAACGCCACCGGGTCGTCCTCGCCCGCGCGTTGGCGCAGCAGACCCCGATGCTGGTCCTGGACGAACCCACCAATCATCTCGATGCCGCCTGGCGACTCCGGCTGATGCGCATCCTCGACAAGCTCGACCGCACCATCGTCGCCGCGATGCACGACCTCGACCTCGTCCTGCGACATTTCGACAGCGTTGCCGTCATCGCCGACGGTCGCCTCGTGACCCACGGCCCGCCGGTCGAGGTTCTCGACAACCGCGTTCTCCGTGACGTCTTCGCCGTCGACGGCGACATCATCACTCACCCCCGCACCGGCAGGCCACACCTGCTGCTCACCGACGCCACGCCGTCGCCCCCTCCTGGAAGGACACTCACATGATGCCCACCTTGCGTCCCGTCACCATCGGGATCGCTGCCGCCGCAGCAATTCTGGGTCTCACCACAGCCTGCGGCACGACGGACTCCACCGATGCCGATGCCGTCGCCGGCGACCACGTCACCGTCACCAACTGCGGCGCCGACGTCACCTACCCCCAGCCCGTGCAGCGACTGTTCGTCAATGACGGCGGCATGATCGCGATCGCCTTGGCCGCCGGCGCGCACGACCAGATCGTGGCCGTCAGCTCGATGGCCCGCGACTCCGAGGTGCTGCGGCTGGCCTACGGACCGCAGGTCGACGACCTCCATCAGGTCTCCCCCGATCAACCCACCCTGGAGAACATCGTCGGTGCCCGCCCGGAGGTCCTCTACGCCGGTTACAACTACGGCATGAGCGAGTCCCGCGGAATCACCCCGGAGATCCTCGCGCAGCACGACATCGACGTGTACCAGCTGTCCGAGGCCTGCCGACAGGTTGCCGGTGAGAAGACCCGCGGGACCATGGATCCGTGGGTCGCGCTCGACACCGACCTCCGCAACATCGGCACCATCACCGGCAATGCCGACGTCGGGGCGCAGGCGGCCGACGATGTCGCGACGCGACTCGACGCCCTGCGCGCAGCTCCCCAACCCGCCGACAAGCCGACCATCTTCTTGTTCGACAGCGGCACCGACACGATCTTCTCCTCCGGCTCGTACGGCGGCCCGCAGGGCATCATCGACGCCGCCGGCGCACGCAACGCCACCGAGGATGTCGCCGACACCTGGACCACCGTCAGCTGGGAACGCCTGGCGACGGCCGACCCCGACCTGATCGCCTTCGTCGACTACCCCGGACAGACCGTCGACGAGAAGATCGCCGCGCTCAAGGACCACCCGGCGAGCAAGGATTTGGCCGCCGTGCGGGAGAACCGATTCATCAACCTGCCGTACGCGATGTGGGTGTCGAGCCCTCTCAACATCGACAGCGCCGAGACCCTACGCGCGGTGTTGGAAGATCACGGTCTGGCGCCGCAGAGCGGTGTCGAACCCTCGCTCGATGTCTCGCAGCTCCGGCTCGGCGGCAACGACTGGCTGGCGAGCTGAGCAAGACGCGCCGGCGACCTGCGGACACATCCGCCCCGGCGACGGCTCCGAAGAAGGGGTGTGACCCCCACCCACACCGAGTCCGCACCGCAGGCGTCGGGCCACGCAGCCGACCTGGATCGGCGGGTCCGTGAGCTCGCCGACAGCGATATCGCTCAGGTCGGCAGCGTGCTCCGGACACAGCTGGCCGACCACGCCGCGGTCCTGACCGGCGTCCATCCCGACCTCCGCCCGGTGAGCGCCGTACTCGCCCGCGCCGGCAATCGCGGTAAACGGCTACGCGCGTCGTTCTGCCTGTGGGGCGCACGCGGCGCCACCCGCGGCGAGTTGCCGCCGGGCGCCACACAGATCGCCGCGGCCGTGGAACTGTTTCACCTGGCCGCGCTCATCCACGACGACATCATGGACCACAGTGACCAGCGCCGCGGTCTGTCAACGATGCACCGCCACTTCGCCGACGAACACCGGCACAACAGCCGGATCGGTGACGCCGACGCCTACGGTGAGGCGGTCGCCGTCCTCGCCGGCGATCTGTGCCTCACCTGGTCCGACGACATCCTCGCCGAGGGCACCGCCGACCTCGACCGGATCACTCGGCGTCAGGTGCGGCGAATCTTTTCGGTGATGCGTGACGAAGCCATCGCCGGCCAGTTCCTCGACGTCGACGGTCAGACCCACGCCGTGACCTCCGCGACGCGCGCGGAACTGGTCCTCCGGTTCAAGAGCGCCAAGTACACGATCTCGCACCCCCTGCGACTCGGCGCCGCCGTCGCGGGTGCACCGGCGGATCTGCTCAGCGCCTACGACGCAATCGGTATCGCGGCCGGCGAGGCCTTTCAGCTGCGCGACGATCTGCTCGGAGTTATCGGCGACCCGGCAGTCACCGGCAAACCGACGGTCGACGACATCCGAGAAGGCAAGCGCACCCTGTTGATCGCCTGGGCCGAGGAGAACGCCGACCGCATACAGCGGCGCGTTCTGGACCAACATCTGGGCAACCCCGAGGTGACCCACGACGGCGTCCGGGAGGTGTGCGAGGTGCTCCGGGACACCGGTGCGGTGCAGCGGGTGGAGAACCGGATTGCGGAGTTGGCCGCGCAGTCGACCGAACTCATCGACGCCTCACCGGTCGACGAGGTCACCCGGCATGCGCTTGCCGGTCTCGTCGCCCGGTGCGTGTGGCGTGCGGCCTGAGCCGGCGCATTACCCGGCCGTCCGGACCGGCGGCCGGTACGGTGAACGAACATCATGAACCCGTTCGCATCTCGTGCGACCCCACTGGCCCCGCCGTACGTCGACCGACGGCGGGTCGCGGTGCCGTGGGTGTTGTTCGGATGCGCATTCCTCACCCAGACAGCGTTCCCCTTCACCGACGGCGGTACGCGCGCGCTGACCACGGCCAGCGTGCTGTTGCTGACCGCGGCGGCGGTGGCACATGTGGTGACCAGCCGCGGCACCCGCCCGGCGGTGATCCTGGTGGTGGTAGCGGGAGGTGGCGGTCTGCTGGCCGAAACCGTCGGTGTGCACACCGGTTTCCCGTTCGGCACCTACGAGTACACAGGCAGTCTGGGCCTGCAGATGTTCGGTGTCCCGGCTCTGGTGCCATTGGCTTGGACGATGATGGCATGGCCAGCGCTGGCCGCCGCACGACAGCTCGTCGGTGCCCACCGGCTGGTGACCCCTCTGGTCGGTGCGTGGGCGTTGACCGCCTGGGACGTGTTCCTCGATCCACAGATGGTGGATCAGGGGCACTGGCGATGGTCCTACCCACAGCCGGCGCTGCCCGGCGTGGAGGGTATCCCGCTCACCAACTTCGCCGGCTGGTTCGTGGTGTCAGCGATCATGATCACCCTGCTCGACCGGTTGATCCCGGCAGCTCCCGAGCACCCCTCCGATGCCGACAGCTGGGGTGGGGCAACAGATCTGCTGCCGGTTGCGGTCTATTTGTGGACCTACCTGTCATCGGTGATCGCGCATGCGGCGTTCTTCGGTCGTCCACCCGTGGCGCTGGTCGGCGGCCTCGTGATGGGTGTGGTGGCCGTTCCGTTGGCGGTCACCGTGATGCGGGGTGCGACGCGTGCGCAGCGCTGAGGTCCGGCGGGTCGCGTTACGCGCCGCGAGCGTGGGTGCGGCGGCGTCGTTGGCGCTGACGCTCGACAACGCCCGCCGAATCCGACGTCCCGATCCGACGGCGATCGCCAACCCCGAGCCGCTGAACGTCCTGTTGCCGGTCCGCGACGAGATGGACGAGATCACAGGCTGCCTGACCGCCCTGCGCGCCGCCGCCGACCGCTGGCCGGGCCGAATCCGCCTCCTGGTCCTCGACGACGAGTCCACCGACGGAACCGGTCGCCTACTGGACGAGTTGGCGCGCACCGACGAACGCATCGAGGTTCTGCATGGAACACCGACACCATCGGGGTGGCTCGGCAAATCATGGGCCTGTGAACAGTTGTCTCGCAACGCCGACCACGACGGTGTCCTCGTATTCGTCGACGCCGACGTCCGGCTCGCACCAGATGCGCTGGTGGCGTCCGTTGCGCTGCTGCGCACATCCGGTCTCGACCTCATCTCGCCCTACCCGCGCCAACACGCGACCGGCCCGGCCGAGCGGCTGGTGCAGCCCCTGGTGCAGTGGTCGTGGATGAGCACCCTGCCGCTTGGGCTCGCCGAGCGTTCGGCGCGCCCGTCGATGTCGGCGGCGAACGGCCAGCTGCTCGTCGTCGACGCGGCCGCTTACCACCGCGCGGGCGGGCACGCGGCGGTGCGTGCCGACGTGCTCGAGGACATCGCGTTGTTGCGGGCGGTCAAGCGCTCCGGCGGACGGGGCGTGGCCGCGGACGGGAGCGCGGTCGCCGACTGCCACATGTATCACGGGTGGCGCGAGGTGCGGGCCGGCTACCGGAAGTCGTTGTGGTCGGCGTTCGGCTCGCTACCCGGCACGGTGGCGGTGGTGGCGCTGCTGAACCTGCTGTACGTGGTGCCGCCGCTTGCGGCACTGCGGGGTTCGCGGGCAGGGGTGCTCGGGTATCTGCTCGGCGTGACCTCCCGGGCGGTGTCCGCGCGGAGCACCGGCGGGCGGGTGTGGCCCGACGCGCTCGTCCATCCGATGTCGATCCTCGCGTTCACGGCGCTCACCGTGGATTCGGTGCTCGCGCGGCGCACCGGTCGGCTGTCCTGGAAGGGCCGCGCAATCTCCGAGACGACGCGATGAGCAGCATCGTGGTGGTGGGTGCCGGTGTGGGCGGACTGGCCGCGGCGCTGCGGCTGCAGGCGGCCGGACATCGCGTGACGGTGTTCGAGCAGGCACCGGAGGTCGGCGGGAAGCTCGGCGTGATCCGGCACGACGGTTTCATGTTCGACACCGGCCCGTCGCTGGTGACGATGCCGCATATCCTGGCCGAGTTGCTCGCGTCTGCCGGCCGGCGCCTCGAGGAGGTGTTGCCGTTGTCCCGTCTCGACGTGGCGGCGCACTACCGATTCCCTGACGGCACGGGCCTGGACCTCCCCGGCGAACTCGCACGGATACCTGCGGCGCTCGACGAGGCACTCGGCCCCGGCCGCGGGGACCAGTGGATGGCGTTTCTCAGTCGGGCCCGATCGATCTGGGCGGCGTCGCGCGGCCCGTTCCTGGAATCTCCGATCGACCCGCGCATCGTCGCCCGACGGGGCCGGCCGTCCGATCTGGTCACCATCGCTCCGTGGCGTACGCTGCGCGGTCTGGGAGGTCGCTACCTCGATGATCCACGCCTGGTGATGCTGCTCGACCGCTACGCCACCTACACCGGGTCCGACCCGCGACGCGCTCCCGCCGCGCTGGCCTCGGTGCCCTGGACCGAACAGGCGTGGGGTTCGTGGTACGTCCCCGGCGGCCTCGGCCGGATCGCTGAAGTGCTGCGCGACAGCTTCATCGAACACGGCGGCGCGATCGAAACCGGAACCGCCGTCGATGGGATCGAGACCGACCCCTTCGGCCGCGTGAGTGGGGTGACGCCGGCAGACGGATCGTTCCGGCCGGCCGACCTGGTGGTCGCCAACGCCGATGCCCGCGAGGTGTACGGCCGCCTGGTGGGCGCGGCGGCCGCGGATCGCGCCGCCGAGCGCACACGGCGCACGACACCGTCGCTGGCAGGCTTCGTGCTCCTCCTCGCTCTGGACGATCCGCCGCCGTGGACGCCGCATCATCAGGTTCTGTTCGCCGACGATTACGACGACGAGTTCGATTCGGTGTTTGGCTTCGGCGGTCCGGCGCGCCCGGTGCCGGCTCCGACCGTCTACATCTCGGCACCCGACGATCCGGCGATCGTCCCCGGCCCGGGTACGGCCTCCTGGTTCGTGTTGGTCAACGCCCCACGACACGATCCGGATGGGGGCGTCGACTGGGACACTCCGGGCCTCGCCACCGATTATGCCGACCGGATTCTGCGGTTGATGGCCGACCGTGGAGTCGACGTCCGATCGTCGATCCGCCACCGCATCGTGCTGACACCGGCCGACCTCGAGCGCCGCACCCGCACGCCGGGTGGGTCGATCTACGGGTCGTCATCGAATGGTCCGCGCGCTGCATTCCTGCGCCCGCGCAACGCCTCCCCGGTTCCGGGGCTCTATCTGGTCGGTGGTTCGGCTCATCCCGGCGGCGGACTGCCGTTGGTGATGCTGTCGGCCAAGATCGTCGCCGGGCTGATCGGACCTGCGGGCTAGCCGCGTCGGTTCACCGGGTTGGTAGCGGCCCCACCGAGCGGTCGCCGCGAACCCGTTTGAGTACCAACTCGGCGCTGATCAGACACATCGGCAGACCGATGCCGGGGGTGGTGCTCGAGCCCGCGTAGTAGAGTCCCTCCACCTTGCGCGACGTGTTTGCTGCGCGCAGAAAAGCACTCTGCCGCAACGTGTGTGCCGGTCCGAGCGCGCCACCCGACCACGAGTTGAGGTCGGCGACGAAGTCACCGGGCCCCATCGTCCGGCGTACCACGATCCGCTCGGCGAGGTCGGGGATCGACGCCCAGTCGGCGACCAGTTCGATCGCCCGATCCGCGATCTGTTCGATGACCGGGGCACCCGCTCCGTCGACGCCACCGGAGCCGAGCGACGGATCGGCCGGTATCGGCACCAGGAGGAAGAGATTCTCGTCGCCGTCGGGGGCCACCGAGTCGTCCGACGCCGACGGACGGCACACATACAGCGAGGCGGGGTCGGGTACGCGGGTGGGCGACTCGAAGATCGCGTCGAAGTTGGTGCTCCAGTCGCTGGTGAAGAACAGCGAGTGATGGGCCAGTTCGGGCAGCCGGCCCCGTACCCCGAGGAAGACCAGTACCGCGCCGGGGCCCGATGTCGCTTTGTCCCACCATTTCTGCGGGAAGGTCTGTTGGTGCGGCGGCAACATCGTGGTCTCGATGTGGTGGAGATCAGCGGCGCCGATGACGAGGTCGGCGGGTAGGTCGCATTCGACGCCGGTACTGTCGCGGGTGCGCACCCCGCTCACCCGGTCGCGGCGTGAACTCCATCGTCTTGTCGGCTGCCGCGGCTCGGTGAGGATGGCGGTGGCAGCGGTTCCGGTGTGTATCCGCACGCCGTTCTCGACGGCCAGTTTCTCGAGCACCTCGGGTAGCCGCACGAAACCGCCGTCGGGGTAGCGGACGCCGTCGGCGAGGTCGAGCCAGCTCATCAGGTGATACATCGCGGGCGCCCGATCCGGGGATGCCCCCAGGAACACCGCAGGGTAGCCGAGGATCTGGCGAATGCGGTTGTCCCGGAACCGGGAGGCGATATGCGCATCCAGCTTCGCGGTCAGCAGGCCCACCAACTGCCGGGCATTCGCCAGCACCCGACGGCCCGCGAAAGCGTCCACGGAGTCGAAGTTGGTGTAGAGAAAGCGTTGCACTGCGATGTCATAGGCACTGCGCGCGGAGGCGAGATAGTCGTCGAAGGCCGCGCCGGCCCCCGGTTCGAGCGACTCGAACAGCTCTCGGTTGCGGGCCTCGTCGCCGGCGACGTCGACGCTGTCGGCAACGCCCTCGAAGAACACCCGGTAGCCGGGTTCCAACCGCAGCAGATCGATCTGTTCGTCGGTGGAGGTGCCGAGTAGTTCGAAGAAGTGATCGAACACCTCCGGCATGAGCCACCATGAGGGTCCGGTGTCGAACCGGAATCCGTTGCGTTCCCATGATCCGGCACGACCCCCGGGGCGATCGTTCTTCTCGACGAGGTCGACCTCGTGGCCATCCGCGGCCAGCAACGCGGCACTCGCCAGCCCGGCGATTCCGCCGCCGATCACGACGATCCGGCGAGCGGTGGCCGTCATGCGTTCACCGCCGTTGTGGCGCGCCGCGGCGCTCCGCGGCGAAAGGCTGCCGCTGCGGCGATCCGCGCCTTCGCCGGGCCCGGCACGCGGACCCGGTGACGGCACGCGTCCTGCGGCGGGGTGGCCCGGAGTCGTCTCGCCAGCTCGGCGAACAGGTCGTGCGCCGTGCACACCGCCACGCGGGTTCCACTGGGCAGCAACGGAATCGCTTGCTGGGCGCAGGCCAGGTCGTCGTCGATGTCGTCCAGCCAGCGATGCCATGTGTCTGCGGACGGACGTTCGGGGTCCAGACCCACCAGGTATCGGCGCCCCAACTCGGCGCTGTCGGCGCCGATGTCGCGCAGGAAGTTGATTTTCTGAAATGCCGCGCCGAGCCGACGTGCACCCGGCGCGAGCTGGTCGTACCGCGCCTTCCGGTGCGGTTCGTCGGCGAGGAAGGCATGTACGCACATCAGTCCGACAACCTCAGCGGACCCGTAGATGTAGGTGGCCAGGCTCTCGGCGTCGTGGCTCGACCACTCCAGATCCATCCGCATAGAGGCGAAGAACGGTGCGGTGAGCGACTCGTCGATTCCGGTACGCCGAGCGGTGCGGGCGAAGGCGTGCACCACGAGATTGGTGCTCGTGCCGGTCGCCATCGCCGCGTGCGTCTGCTTCTCCAGCGCATCCAGTTCGGCGCGACGCTGGTCGACCGTCTGCCCGGGGCGCGGCGCATCGACGATCTCGTCGGCGACCCGCACCAGGGCGTAGATGTTGTGGACGTCGCGACGGACCGGTGCGGTGAGAAGTCGGGAAGCCAGTCCGAATGACGATGAGTAGGAGCGGATCACCAACGCAGCCGTCTGTTCGGCGACCTCATCGTAGTGGTGGTAGGGCAACGCCTCGGTGTCGCGGCCAGAGGTCGATGTCATCGCGATCACACACCGATCCCGCGGTAGGGATCCGAGCCGAGTGCGTGAACCTGGTCGACGAACCAAGGACTGAACACCCACGGTGTTCGGAGCGCCGACGCCCAGACGTCCTCGATCGGTGCCCAGACCACATCCATCACCTCGTCCGGGTTCGGGATTGGTGAACCGCAGGGTCGTGCCCGATAGACCGGACACATCTCGTTCTCCACCATCCCGCTCGCGTCAACGGCGCGGTAGCTAAAGTCCGGCAGGACGCAGTGCAGGTCGGCGACCTCGAAACCCAGTTCTCGCGGCGCATAGCGCCGCACGGCGTCTTCGACGGGCTCGCCGGGTCGCGGATGTCCGCAGAACGAGTTGGTCCATACCCCGGGCCAGGTGCGTTTGCCCAACGCTCGGCGCGTCATCAGGATCCGCCCGACGTCATCGACGACATGGCAGGAGAACGCGAGATGAAGTGGGGTGTCGTGGCCGTGCACGCTGCCCCGCGGCGCCGTGCCGCGGGGCCTGCGCTCGGCGTCGACGAGTACCACCAGATCATTCGTCATCGGCCGTCCTCCGTTCGCTGGGCGGTGATGCAGCCGCTGCCGCATACGCTCCATTCTTCGTCACCACACGCGAATCGGATGGATCGGACGGCCAGATCTCGTGGCGCCTCGTCGAGGAGACCTCTCAGTAGAAGTGTTTCCGACCGCCGACCGCGCGTCCGGTTGCCCCGAGAACCGCCAGAATCGCTCCGACGACGACCAGAATGATGCCGATCGTCCAGAGAATCGGGATGCTGAAGATGAATCCCAGGATGAGCAAGATGATGCCGAGAATGATCACGGCCAACCTCCGATGTTCGGCGGACGGACTGCTCGACGCTGCTGCAAGCATGTCCACCGTACGCGGCCTCCCGGGTACCCATGTCCGATTTCGGAACCCGTGATCACGCCGTGTCCGGCGTGAGTTCGACGATCGCGAGTGGCCGTGACGTCTTCTGCTGGTAGGCGCGGTATCGCCCCTTGTTCACGCTGTCGACGAGATCGAATCGCCGCGCGTAGTCGGGGTCACCGGGGAAGGTCGGCCGGGCAGTGACGGCCAGCCGGCGGCGCCCGACCTGGATCTCACACGCCGGGTTGGCCGTGATGTTGCCAAGCCATGCGGGCGGCCTCGGCGAGCCGCCGTTGGACGCGACGACCAGATATCTTTCCCCGTCGACTGCGTAGGTGAGGGCCGAGGTGCGCGACCTACCGGTGCGGCTGCCGATATGGCGGAGCAGCAAGGTCGGGTTGCCCATCAGTAGCCGATGACCGAGCAGCCCACCGGAGTGCTCGTAGATCCACTGATGGGTCTGCAGCGTGCGGACGAACAGGCTGGACATGCCCGCAGCCTAGCCGGTGTGCCTTTGCGTTCTCAGAGGTCCGAGAAGTCGCCGTGCCGTCCGGCTCCACCCGCGAACCGGGCAGCACCGGTGTGCCCGTCGGAATTCAGCGACTCGATGCCTACCGCGATTTCGAACGCCATCGCATCCGCTTCACGGCACCCCGCTTGTTCCTGCACGGATCGGCGGTCGTTGCGCATGCACGTCTGCGGGAACTGCCTGATCTGCTGCGCCAACTGCCGCGCTTCCGTCAGACTCATCCCCGGTTCGACCAGGCGGTTGACCAAGCCGAATCGCTCCGCCTCGAAACCGTCGACCGGTCGACCAGTGAGGATCATGTCCATCGCGCGACTGGAGCCGATGAGCCGAGGCAGCCGGACCGTGCCGCCGTCGATCAGTGGGACGCCCCATCGTCGGCAGAACACGCCGAACGTCGCGTCCGATGCAGCGACCCGCAGGTCGCACCAGATCGCCAATTCCAGGCCGCCGGCGACTGCGTAGCCTTCGACTGCCGCGATCACCGGCTTCGACATCACCAGGCGCGTCGGCCCCATCGGCCCGTCTCCGGTCGGTGCCACCTCGTTGATCCGTCCGGTTCCGACGGCCTTCAGATCCGCCCCGGCGCAGAAGTGTCCACCACTTCCCCACAGCACGGCGACATCGGCCTCGGGATCGGAATCGAACGCTCGAAACGCCGACGCGAGTTCAGCTGCCATAGGTCGGTCGACAGCATTGCGCACCTCGGGCCGGCACATCGATATGGTGGTGACCCCTTCGAAGGTCTCCACCCCGATCGACGTGTACTCGGCTGCGGCGGAACCAGGATTCGAGCCCACCTCTCGGACTGTAGTCTCCTCGGCCGCGTCGCGGATGCCGAAGGGGATGCACAGTTCGACTCCACTCGGCTTTCACCGAGTACGCGGCGCCGCAGGGTCGCATACCGCGCACCGTCGCAGCCGAACGCTGCAGTCGCCGTCGGGTACGCGACGCCTGGGGCGCCATCGCGCAATCACGCTATGGAGTTCTCAAGGGACGGTTGCGGTCCCGACCGGGGCCGGGTGCGTGGGAAGTGGTCAGCGTGGCTCAGGCGGCGGCGGGTAGGTTGTCGAGGTTCATCGTGCGTCGGTTGTAGGCCGGTATCGGCCGACGTGTCGGGTCGACAGCGGCGGGTGGGATGAGCCAGGGATGTCGGTCGTGGCCCATGATCACCTGCCACCCGTTGTGGTGGATGTCGGCATGACACGACGGGCACAGCAGACAGCCGTTGTCCAACACTGTGATTCCACCGTCCGCCCAATGCACGATGTGGTGGCCTTGGCAGCGGGAGGCCGCCACACCGCATTTGATGCAACACTCGTCGCGTTTGTGCAACGCTTTACGCAGATGGGCTGGGAACAGACGTTTGTCTTTACTCATCTCCATCGGCACCGCCTCACCATCGACGATCGCGACGGTCGCGGTGGTGTCACAGGTCAGGGTGCGCAGCATGGCTTCGGAGATCGACCCCATGAATGGTAGTTCGGCCAGATCCGGGGTATCGGCGGGCACCGACACCAGCAGTTGGTGACGGGGTGCCGAGGCCGCATCGCCGCTGCGGGCAGCGATATCCAGCAACGCTTCGAGGGCGTCGGCATGCCGGCGCTCGGTGGAACGCGCATCCGGTGAGCCGTCGGGTTCGGGGGCGGGGTGCCGCCAACTCTTCCATTGCGGCCGAGAATTTTTCGCCGACTTCGGTGTTGAGGTCGGCGCGTACCTGTAGGCGTCCGTCACCGTCGGCATCGTGGGTGAGTGTGTTGAGGTTGCGGTCCTCGGATGCCGGTAGCCCACCGGTATTGGCGGCGGCCACCTGGTTGCCCAGACGACGCGCACGTTTACCGATGTCGGCGGGGGTGGCGCCGGAAAAGAAGTGCGCGAGAAGTTCGGTCAGGATGTTTAGACGCGCTACATCGTCGAGCGGTTCCGCCGATCTTTTCCCGACATGATCGACTCCTTTACCCACCGCGTCCACATGTTCGGCGGAGATCGCCCCATCGGCGGCATGCGCGGCCAGAGTGGGTAGCTGCTCGCGTGCGGCAGTGATACGGATCAGACGGGAGGCGACCGCCGGCGCGAGCCCCATCACGATCAACAGTTCGCTGAGTTTGCGGCCGTGGTCGCGGGCCACACCGAGGCGGTCCAGATGGCCGACCACCGTGGCGGCGTGATGGTCGATCAGGTTACGCAACGTGACCAGAGCGGTCATCGCATCAAACGCTGCACGCCCCGACATGTCGTCGGCAAAGCACAGCTCACGCAGTGAATCAGTAATGGATGTGAGATCCCCCGAAGTTCTCATGATTCCAAGGTAATCGCAAGAGTGTTCGATGTCAAGGAGCTAAGCGTGAGAATTGCTCTGGGACAGAGGCTTTGGATAGAGCAGCAGTGAAATGTGGATTTTTCAGTCGACTTTGGTGAACAGAAGTCACAGGAGTTACGCATTCTTGGGTAAAAATCACCGCGAGAAGACAATTTGATGGTCTCGGGATGACGCGCCGCATCGATCAGCCACCGCGCTCCGTCCGCGCCGAACGCGCACAGGTGGCTGACGACGCACCGCCGCTCGCCCCAAAGGAGGACCCACTGCCGACGGGCGAGTATGAAGATCGCCCGAGCTGTTCGGTCTACGCGATGGTTTCGCCGCTCGTCAGCCTCCGTGCCGCGATGCTGCAGGCCGACGACTGAGCTCCGCCGGCGAGTCCGTTTGTCGGCGTCGCATCCGCGAGGCCGTCACCGTGGTGCCGATGCTCGCGAGGATCACCAGCATGATCGCGGCGAGGCGCACCGGCCCGAGCGATTGGTCGAGCAGTAACCATCCCGCGATGGCGGCGACGATCGGCTCGAGACTCAACAGCACGCCGAACACATGCTTCGGCAGGCGGCGCACGGCAGCGAACTCGAGCGAGTACGGGATCACCGATGCCAGCAGCGCCACGACAGCGGCCAGCGCGAGTAGGTGGAGGTCCTCGAATGCTGCGCTCGCCCCGGCCCCACCCAGCGGCATCATTACGACTGCGGACACCACCAACGCAACTGCCAGACCGTCGTGGCCCGGCACCAACCGCCCGGCGCGCGCACTGGTCAGGATGTAGCCGGCCCAGAACGATCCCGCCAACAGCGCGAACGCCACACCCACCGGATCGAGGCTCTCGGCGCCGGTGATGCTCTCGATACCGAGCAGCGCCATGCCGGCCACCGCCAGGGACACCCACGCGAGGTCGGTCCGACTGCGGGACAGCACCGCGGCGAGGATCAGCGGGCCGGTGAACTCTATCGACACCGCCACCCCCAGCGGAAGGCGGTCGATAGCCGAGTAGAAGGCCCCGTTCATCGCCCCGATCGCGGCTCCGAAAGCCACCACCGCGACCCATTGCCTCCGCGTCCAGCGCCGAACGTCCGGGCGGATCACGACGAGCAGGATGACGGCGGCGATCGCCAGCCGCAGCGTGGTGGCGCCCAGCGGCCCGACACCGTCGAACATCTGCACGGCCAGGGCTGCACCGAACTGCAGCGAGACACACGAACCGAGAATCATCAGCACAGCCGGACCGGTCTGGTCGGCACGGCGCAGCACTGCGCTCCGGGGCGTCGTCATGGCTTTCATGACGCCAGCATCACCCCGGGCTATACGATCAGTCCAGTGAATGTTTTCACCGATAACCAGTCACTTCTACTTAAGATATGGCGATGCTCAATGTGACGCGCCTGCGCATCCTGCGTGAACTGCACCTGCGTGGCACGCTGGCGCAGGTCGCCGACGCACTCTCCTACAGTCCGTCGGCCATCTCCCAGCAGCTCTCGCTCCTCGAACGCGAAGTGGGCGTGCGGCTGCTCGAACACGTCGGGCGGCGAGTCCGGCTGACCGACGACGCGGTGACACTTGTCGGCCACACCGAGCTCGTGCTGGCACAGCTCGAGCTGGCCGAGGCTGAGTTGGCCGCCACCCAACCGGAGGTCAGCGGCACTCTGCGGGTGGCGTCGTTCCAGACGGTGCTGCTGGAGATCGCACCGCCCGCACTGACGCTGCTGAACCTGCGGTACCCGTCACTTCAGGTCGAGATCACCCAGCGTGCTGTCGACGAAGCCTTCAGCGGCCTGCTGGCCCACGACTTCGACCTGATCCTCGGCGAGGAATACCCCGATCTGCCCGACCCCGTCCGCGCCGGAACCGATCGCGCCGACCTCGTCCGTGACCCGCTGTTCCTCGCGGTGCCCTCACACGGCGCATGGGCCCGGCAACCGGATCGGATCGCCGACCTCGCCGACGCGCCGTGGGCGCTGGACCCACCGGGCACCGCGAGCGGCGACTGGGCGCGGGCGATGTGCCGCGGAGCGGGATTCGAGCCGCGGGTCCGGATGGAGGGCCCCGACCCGCTGCTGCACGCCCAGATGGTCCGCACCGGTCATGCGGTGGCCTTCGTGCCCGCGCTGATCGCGGCCGAGCATCTGGCCGGCGCGCAACTCGCTGCGCTGACCGGCAATCCCGAGCGCATCCTGTACACGTCGGTGCGCGCCGGGCGCGGCGGTCATCCCGCCGTGGTCGCCTTCCGCGAGGTGCTCGCCCGCGTGGCCGCCGAACGTCGGCCGGACACACCGCGTCGTCGACTGCAAGCCAGGTGAGGGTCACCTGACCGTCGTGTCGATTTCGTTGCCTTTTCTAGGCCGATCCGATGCCGCAGGCCACGCAATCCGCACCGGTCGGGCGCCTATCCTGCAGTCAAGCCGAGTGGGGGGCCGCCCGAAGGGATGGACCGCCGATGCGAACACATCGTCGCCATCGCGTACTCGCGCTGCTCGCCGCCGCCGTCACCGCGCTCACGCTCGGCGGATGCGGCAACACCCCCGACGACCCGGCACCGCGGGCCATACCCATGCCATCCGAGGACATCCCCAGCGGCTTCGACGTCACCTTCCGATGGTTGCCGAACGGCGTCTTCGACGTCTCCGGGCAGGAGGGCACATTCGTCCGGGCGTTCGTCGAATCCTTCGAACTCGCCAACGCCGGACGATCGGTGCAGTGGGGATATCGCGGGTTCGAGGAGGCCGCGCCCTCCAACATCGCCCAGATGATCGAGGTGTATCCGGCGGAGACCTCGGCTACGCATCCCGGTGTCGGGAGCGCGTTCTTCACGGGTCTGCGGCGTGTCGACGACGCCGACTGGACTCGGATCGTTCTGTGCCGCTATGGGTATCGGTCAGTTCAGGTCGCCGACGACGAGTGGTCGGGACGGCTGGATGCGCCCCGGCCGGTCGAGATCGACTTTAGGCGGGGCGGTGTGGTCCCACCGAGCAACATCCGCGGGACGGCCCGGACACCGCATGGCGACGTCTTCGGCGACTGGCATGTCACGCGCTACGACTTCGCCGCGATCTATCCCCACACCACCGCCGATGAAAGGGCATGTGCGGCGGGCACTCCGGCCGAAGTGCCGACGCATCTCCCCGCGCGGGCGACATCGCCACAACCACCGATGACACCGATTCCGGGTTGGTGGGCGTCCTCGCCCCTGTAAACCACCGCGGCCCCGGCCGACCGGCCGCACGACCCCGCCTCGTGAAGACCGCTCACGCTTCGGGCCCGATAGCCGGATTCCCCTGCCCCTTTCACGATACCGCGCGACCCGGGTCTTGCCGCAAGACCCGGGTCGACCTGCACAATGGTCGTCTCCGCCCCGCCCTGCCCGACGTCGCGGAGGTGTCAACCCCACGCCGACCCGTTCCCGACGTTGCGGTCCTGTGCCGAAACCGCAACTCCACCAACACCTGACCATGCCGGTCATACCTTCGGAGCCGCCCTAATGCCACCACGCAACCCCGAGACCCGTGACGTCGCCATCTTCCACACCGCCGATCCGACAAAGTCCACCCCGGAGGTCATCGCCGACGACGAGCGCCATTTCGCGACCATGTCGGTGAGCCTCGACGCACTCATCACCGACCTGTCCGATCGACTCGACGCCGTGCGCAGGACTGCCGGACGACGGGGAAAACAGGCGGTCGAACGTGACCTGGAGATCCACGAGTTGACCGGCCGCCTGCGCACCCTGCACCGCTTCCGGCTCGATCTCTGCCTCGGCCGAATCGTCGTAGCCGAACCGGACGGCACCACCGAGATCCACTACATCGGCCGGATCGGCCTCACCGACCGATCGGGACGGCAACTCCTCATCGACTGGCGCACACCGGCGGCCGCACCCTTCTTCTCAGCGACCCCGGCCCGGCCGATGGGGTTGGTCAGCCGCCGCCGGTACCGATGGGGGCGCGGCCGCATCGGCGACTTCTGGGACGAGGCGCTGCGCCCCGACGCCGCCACCGACCCGTCGCTGGTCCTCGACGCCGACTCCGCCTTCATCGCCGGCCTCGAGGCGAACCGATCACCCCGCATGCGTGACGTGCTGAGCACGATCGCCGCCGACCAGGACGCCATCGTGCGCGCGGACTCACGCGGCGCACTGGTGGTGGACGGCGGTCCCGGCACCGGCAAAACCGTCGTCGCGCTGCATCGTGCCGCATACTTGCTCTACGCCGATCCGCGACTGGCCGGCAATCAGGGCGGCGTCTTGGTGGTCGGCCCCCACGAGCCGTATCTGGGTTACGTCGCCGATGTCCTGCCGAGCCTGGGCGAAGAGGGCGTGCACACGGTGACCCTGCGTGACCTGCTGCCCGAAGGCGCGACAGCGGTGCCCGAGAGCGACCACGTTGTCGCCCGGTTGAAATCCTCGATGGCGCTGGTCGATGCCATCGAAGCGGCCGTACGCTTCTACGAGGCTCCGCCGACCGACTCGATGACCGTGGAAACCGATTGGGCCGACGTCGAGATCACCCGCGCCGAGTGGCTCGAGGCATTCGGGGCACCCGAGTCGGGCACACCGCACAACGAGGCTCGGGACGAGGTGTGGGCAGCGCTGGTGGACCTCGTCATCGCCAAACACGACGATGACGTGCCCGCCGAGCAACTGCGGAAGTCTTTGGCGGACAACGATGAACTCACCACAGCGGTGAACCGCGCATGGCCGATGCTGGACTACACCGATCTCGTGGGCGACCTCTGGTCGGTGCCTGCCTATCTCCGGCTGTGCGCCCCGCACCTGAGCCGCGCCGAGATCGCGGTGCTGCAACGATCCGACGCGGCCGCTTGGACGGAGTCGGATCTGCCGCTGCTCGACGCCGCGCGCCGACGGCTCGGCGACCCGATGGCTGCGCAGCGACGGCGGCGCACCGCGGCCGCCCGCCACACCGACCACCAACGGATGGATCGGGTGGTCGACGAGTTGTTGGCGTCCAACACCTATGACGACGGCGACGGACTGATGTCGATGTTGCGGAGCGTCGATCTGCGCGACATCCTCGGCGACGCCAACGCCACGTCGGACACCGAGGCGGTACCGCTGTCCGGCCCGTATGCGCACATCATCGTCGACGAAGCCCAGGAACTCACCGATGCCCAGTGGCAGATGCTGTTGGCGCGTTGCCCTTCTCGTAGCTTCACGGTCGTCGGCGATCGCGCCCAGGCGCGCGCCGGGTTTGCCGAGTCGTGGTCGCAGCGGCTGGCTCGCGTCGGGTTTCGTGACGTCCGGTCGGCGACATTGACGGTGAACTATCGCACGCCCGAGGAGATCATGGCCGAGGCGACGCCGGTGATCCGTGCGGCGCTGCCGGATGCCAACGTACCGAGATCGATCCGCGTCAGTGGCATTCCGGTCGTGACCGGCCCGGTGACCGAGCTGGATGAGGTTGTGGCCCGCTGGTCGGCGGCACACCACGAAGGGACCGCCTGTGTGATCGGCGCCCCCGACTTCGCCGCCTCCGGCCGCATCCGCTCACTGTCCCCGCAGCAGGCCAAGGGACTGGAGTTCGATCTGGTGGTGCTGGTGAACCCGGACGCGTTCGGCAGCGGACTCACCGGTGCGGTGGATCGCTATGTCGCGATGACACGCGCGACGCGGGAACTGGTGGTGCTGACCGATTGATCATCGTCATCCCAGGCGATCGGACGGTCGTCCGCCGACCAGCGCCGCGCCGCCATCGATTGTGGCCGATAGCCGCAATACCACCTCGGCCGTGACCGTCCGGTCCGTATTGTCGGCCGGGGGATCGTCGGAAACCGACCAGGAGGACTGAACTCTTGCCACAGCAGCGGACCATCGTGATCACCGGAGCCAGCGATGGGATCGGTGCAGTAACCGCGCGCGCACTCGCAGGCCCGGGTGTGGACCTCATCGTCGTGGGTCGCTCGGCGGACAAGACCGAGGCGGTCGCCGCGCAGGCCGGCGCCACCGCGTTGACCGCGGACTACGCCAAGCTCGACGACGTGCGCCGGCTCGCCGGTGAGATCCGCGACCGAGTCGGCTCGATCGACGTGCTGCTCAACAATGCGGGCGGAACCTTCGATCCGAAGAAGCGGACCGCCGACGGTCACGAACCGAACTTCCAGATCAACCACCTCGGCAGCTTCCTGCTGACCAACCTGCTGCACGATGCCCTCGCCGCCGACGGCGGTGGATTGGTGCTCAACACCTCTAGTATCGGCAATCTCGCCGGCCAGGTGGACCTCGACGACCTCGACTTCGACCGACGCCGAGCACTCGAGTTACGCTGCTACGGAACCGGAAAGCTGGAGAACATCCTCTTCACCCGCGGCATCGCCGATCGCTGGCGAGATGACGGAATCGTCTCTGCCGCAGTACACCCCGGACCTGCTGCGACGAGCTTCGGTCGCGATTCGTTCTTTGTCGGCCTGCTCTATCGCACACCGCTCAAGAAGGTCGGGACCATCACTCCCGAGCAGGGCGCCGAACCGTTGATCGCCCTGGCCAACCGGGGTGCCGACCCGACGATCAACGGCGTGTACTTCAGCCGTCACCGGGCGAATGGTCGAGAGAACCCGCAGGCGCGCAAGCAGGAACTCATCGACGGGTTGTGGGAGACCTCGGAGCGGTTGGTGGGCCTGAGCTGACGAACGCGTCGGACGAAACCTCAGTACGCCGAGCTGACGTTGTCCATCGACCCGTAGCGGTGGGCCGCGTAGTTGCAGGCCGCGACGATGTTGGAGACCGGGTTCCAGACGTCGAAAGCCGTTCCCTTGACGTGGTAGGCGGCGAAGGTCGGGTCGATCACCTGCAGCAAACCCTTCGACGGGATTCCTGCGGCGGCGTTGGAGTCATAGAGGTTGATGGCCTGCGGGTTTCCGGTCGACTCGCGCATGATGTTGCGATAGATACCGTCGTAGCTGCCGGGGATGTTGTTGGCCCGCATGATGTCGAGCGACTCACGAATCCAGCCATCGAGGTTGTCCGGATACACGGGCTTGGGTGCGGGCTTGGGCGCAGGTGCCGGAGCCGGCACCGGCGCGGGTGCCGGCGCAACAGCTGGGGTCGTGGTCGACGACTTCGCCGGGGTCTCGGCGTTGTCACCCAGGTCGATGGTGTGGGCGGTCTGCGTGATCGGCTGCTCCGCCCGGGCAGGCTCGTCCACAGCGATGGATCCTGCGGTCACCGCAGCGGCGATGGCCAGCGTTGCGGCGCCCACGACGTGGCTGGTCCGGGAGCGGGAGACGCCCCGGACACGACGAAGCGAAGTGGTGAAAACAGACATGTGAAGTGGTTCCTGATCGTTGCGGCCGCATGTCGGCCGGCAGCACTGCACATCCGGGGCACGCGTGGGCTCCCGGCTCGGTCAGCGCTGTGAGTGGACTTGTATGTGGACGACGTAGTCGTCGCGCGCATGGCGCAACACCCGGGCGAAGCGGGTTGTCTGGCGCAGATCGCTCAGACAGCGGCGGTGATGGCCCCGATGGCCAACACGAGTCCGCGGATTGCGCATGCGGTGCGGTTCCGCATAGCTATTCGACTTTCTCGTGCTGGGCAGACCGTCGCCTGCCTCGTGACAGGTAACAGATTGATATACATACCTGTGTGTTGTCCAAGTGAACGGCGATTAAAACGCTTGAAACCGGGAATATCTCCCGCCGCACGAACCGTCGTTTTGCCGCCCTGAGCTGGATATTCACACCCGGCGACGCCGGGTGACGTGTTTCACAAAGTCTGTCAACTCGAATCGCCGATTTGCGACCATTTCGTGATCAACGATGGCCGTCGGGTGTCCGAGCACCAGCGCGCCGCTTCAGCCCTTCACCCGAGCGCGACAGCCGGATCGGATATCGCGACGTCATCGGTGAGATCGTCCTGTGATGTTCATCCCTGTGAAGGACTCCCACTGGCATTCCGACCGAATCCGGTGCCACCATGAATAGGTGCGTCGTGCAACCAATCCGGCCCGGGGGCGAGTGTCACCGGCGCTGACGCCGCGCTGCTGGCCGATCGCACGACTCCTGAGTCGCAATCCACTGGTCCGGCGCAACGACCGCATCGAGGCCTTGACGCTCTGCCTGGCGACCGCGCTGGCGCTGGTGGCCATCCCGTTCTCGTTCCTCGTGCACAGCGAGGTCCATGCCGCGCAGACCGCCGCGATGGAACGCCAGGCCCAGACCATCCATACCGTCCAGGCCACCGCAGTCGACGACGCGTCCGCAATCGTCACCGAGGCCGGCGGTGGCGCGATGGTGACCGCACGATGGACCTACAACTCCGTGCCGCACAACGGCAGCGTCGATGTCGACGACGGCAGCATCAACGCCGGTGACCGTTTCGACCTGTGGGTCGACGACGCAGGTGACGCCACCCATGCCCCACTGACCGCAGTCGAGGCCGCGCTGGGTTCGGTGCTGACGGCGGTCGCCTTCTACCTGGCGGTTCTCTCCCTCATCGCCCTTCTCGTGTTTGGCGCCCGTGCCGTCCTCCGCCGATTCCGGCACCGGGCATGGGACATCGATCTGGAGCTTCTCACCGGCAGCGGCGGCGGACACCTCCACCGGTGAGCATCCCGCCACCCAATCTCCTGTGCTATTGCTGAGGCTGATCACAGCGGCCTCTCCACTATCGGCGGGGCACGTCGCCCGAAGGTGAGAGATGCCCTACGTCGAGTCATCGGTCCGTACCAGGCAGGCCGTCGCCGCGGCCCGCGCCGTCATGATGCGGGAGGGCATCACGCGGCTGACGATGCGTGCGGTGGCCAACGAGGCAGACATCCCGCTGGGCACTCTTCAGTACGTCTTCCCCAACAAGCTCGGCCTGCTGCACGCGGTCATCTCCGATGTCGTCGACGAAATCGCCGATGTGCTGCGCGACTCAGCCGACATCGACTCCGGCCTGGGCAACGCCATCGGCAACGGACTGCGCAACTTCTGGTCAGTGCTGGTGATCGACCATCGCGACCTCCAGCTGCTGCAGCTCGAGTTGGTCACCTACGCCTTGCGCACGCCTGGTCTCGAAGACCTGCCGCGCTGGCAGTACGAGCGGTATTGCCAGGTCGTCGAGGACTGGTGTCGGCGCGCGGCAGCCCGGGCGGACGAGACCGCAGCCGTGCCCTATGACCAACTCGCCCGCGTCTTGGTGGCCGGCATCGACGGCCTGATCGTCCAGCACGTCATCGCGCCGGATTCCGACCGGGCGAGCGCGGACGTGGAGGCCCTGATCCGGATGATCACCGACCTCGCGTCGGTGCGATCCGCCGGCTGAATCAACCCTTGTGGACCGATGTGACCTCCCCTACACTCGCTTCAAGTCATACGTATGACTGAGTTTGTGGCTCGGGTGCACATCCCCCCGAGCCGATCAGCGCCGAAAGGGAATCCCATGGATAACGTCGACGTGGTGGTGGTCGGAGCCGGGCTCGCCGGACTCAGCGCAGCGCGGTCACTGGTCGCCAACGGTCGCACTGTCGCAGTCCTCGAAGCGCGCGACCGGGTTGCCGGCCGCACCTTCGGTGGGGCGCTCGCGAACGGGGTACCGGTGGAGCTGGGCGGACAGTGGGTGGGGCCCACCCAGGATGCCGTCCTCGAACTGATCGACGAGCTCGGCCTCGAGACGTTCCGCACCTACGACGACGGCGACTCGCTGACTGTTTACGACGGAGCGGTCGTGCGATATGCCGACGACACCTTCGGGCTTCCGATGGAGTCGGCTGTGGAGGTCGGGCGACTCTGGGAGGAGATCACCACGCTGGCCGAAACGGTCTTGACGTCAGCCCCCTGGGAGACGACCGACGCAGACTACTTGGACCGCCGAACACTCGACGAATGGTTGCGCACCAACACCTCCGACACGCTTGCACTACGCTTGTTCCGCGTCCTGGTACCGGCACTGTTCTCCGCGGAGACACCGGAGCTCTCGCTGCTGCACTTCCTGTTCTATGTGAAGTCGGGAACCAGCCTCGAGTCCCTGGTCACGACGACCGGTGGCGCCCAGGAGTCACGGGTTGTCGGTGGGACACATCGCATCTCGGAGCGGATGGCCGAGGACCTCGGTGACCGGGTCCGCCTGCGCACCGTGGTGCGTGACATCCGAGCGGACACCGACGGCGTGGTGGTCGGTTTCGCGGGCGGCGAGATTCACGGGAAGCACGTGATCGTCGCAGTCCCCCAGACCCTGGCCGGTCGCATTCGCTACACCCCGCCATTGCCTGCCGCCAGAGACGCACTGACCCAACAGATCCCGGCCGGTTCGGTGATCAAGTTCCACGTGGCCTACCCGACACCGTTCTGGCGCGAGGAGGGACTCAACGGATTCGTGCTGAGCCTCGACGATGAGTTCAACGTGACCCTGGACAACTCCCCAGCGGACGGATCATGCGGCGTCATCGTCGGTTTCCTCGAGGGCGCACACGCTCGTCGTGCCGCGGAACTCTCCGCCGACGAGCGGCGCGACCGGATCGTCGGCAACCTCGTCACCTACTTCGGCGCACGAGCCGCCGGGCCCACCGAGGTAATCGAACAGGACTGGACCGCAGAGGAGTTCACCCGCGGATGCTATGGCGGCCGACTCGGCGCCGGCGTGTGGACGCAGTACGGCCGCGTGCTCGCGGCACCGGTCGGTCGGATCCACTGGGCCGGTGCGGAAACCTCCGATGTGTGGAACGGGTACATGGACGGCGCGATCCGATCCGGCCGACGCGCCGCGGTCGAAATCCTGGCCGGTGAGGACTGAGCGGCGATGACGGAACCGGCTCAGATCCACACGACCGTGGCCATCGTCGGGGCGGGACTCTCGGGACTGACGGCCGCGACCGAACTACACCGGCGCGGCGTCGACGTCGTGATTCTGGAGGCGGCCGATCGAGTGGGTGGCCGGGCATTCAGTGCGACATCGATTTTCGGTTCTCGTCTGGACCTCGGCGGCCAGTGGGTCGGCCACGGACACGACCGGTTGACGCGGCTCGCGGCGGACTGCAACGCCACAGTGTTTCCGATGCGCACGGGTCGGATACCGGTGATTGTGGACGGCCCGCGGACGGTGTCGGCGGCGTCTGGGTCGGTGCTGACCGCAGCGGCGGCACTGACCATCGTGGGTACCCTCGCCAGACTCGGGATGCCAGAGCGCTGGAACTCGTCAAGCGTCGCCGGATGGATTCGCCGCGTGCCTGGTCGACGCGCCCGGCGGTTACTCGAGGTCATCGCTGCGGTGGCGTCCACCGCCGACACCGACCGACTCTCCGTTCACGCACTCACCCGGATGATCAGTCACGAGGGCGGATTGACCGGCATGCTGTCGAGCAGCGGCGGCGCTCAGGAGTCATTGGTACTCGAGGGCGCGGCACCCTGACCGACACCTTGGCCGAGGAACTCGGCTCTCGGGTACACACCGGCTGTCGGGTGACCGCGATCTCGCAAACCGCGGATTCCGCGACTCTGCGCACGCACGCCCTCACCGTGGTCGCCGACAGGGTCGTCGTCGCCGTCCCGCCGCCCGTGGTCGCGTCCATCGACATGGACCCAGCGCTTCCGCCGACCCGCATTGCTCTGCAGCACAACACCTACATGGGTTCGGTCTACAAGGCCATCGCGGTGTATCCGCGACCGTTCTGGCACGCACGTTCCGGAGCCGAGTTCATGATGCTCGGACACCCCGGCGCAGCGGTCTACGACACCACGGCACCGGAGGGTCCGGGTCATCTCTGCTTGCTGGTCGCCGGCCCGGAGGCGCGTGAGCTCGACGAGCTGACCACCGAGCAGCGACAAGGCGCGCTCCTCGGGGCGTTGGCGGCCCACCTCGGGCCGGAGGTCACCGCGCCGTCCGACTGGCACGAGAAATCATGGCACCTCGACGAGTTTGTGGGCGGCGGCTATCTGGCACTGCCACATATCGGCACCACCGAGGGATTCCTCCCGATGCCATCCGACCCGGTCGGTCGCCTGCACTGGGCCGGAACCGAGACCGCCCGTGAGCACGCCGGCTACCTGGAAGGTGCCATCGAATCGGGTCACCGGGTCGCCGGTGAAGTGCTCTCAACCCTCTGACCGGGGTCGAAGCGTCGTCGGCCGATGCGCACCACACCGATCCCTGTACCCTCGGATCCGGCATCGCCCGACGAAGGAATCACCGACATGAACCAGGCCCTGACCCCTGAAGCCGACGCAGCAGTCAATGATGTGGCACAACGCCACGGTCTCTCACGCGATGCGGTCGTGTCCATGCTGGTGGCCGTCAACGCAGGTGGGGGCACGATGGCCCAGTTCTCGGTCCCCGAGTTGGGCGGTTCCGGCCAGTGGATGCGCGGCGGGATGACGATGGTCGGCAACATGTTCGACAATGCACTCAAGGCGCGCGTCGACGCACTGTGCAACGAGCTGTCCCAGTTGCTGGCCACGACCCAGGTTTTCCCGGCGCTGCCGGCCGGCAGCGCCGGCGTGTTCGGGTCCAACAACTGGTGGCCGGCCGAACTCGGGGTGCCGAGTTCGACCGGTGGACAGAACCAATCTCGCTACGCGATTTTCCCGAGTACCCGCCGACTGGCCGTCGACACCTCCGGCGTGGTCCGCATTTTCGACACCGGCGACCACAACATCGGGGGCGTGCAACAGCAGCAAGGCGGGCCGGCGGGATCGTTGCTGTTCACCAGCCAGTACGGAACCTTCGACGTCTCCAGTCTGCCGGAGGTGGGCATCGGGGCACCCGCCGCCGGGTCTGTCGATGCACCGGTACAGGACAATCCGTCGCAGCAACCGTCGAACTCCGCGCACTCGGCTCCGCAGCAGGATTCGACGTACCCTGCCCCCTCCGCCGGTGAGGACCCCGGCGATTCGACCGCGATCATCAACGCGATCGAGTCACTGGCCGGACTTCATCAGCGCGGCATCCTCTCCGACGAGGAATTCGCCGCCAAGAAGGCAGAACTGCTCGGCCGCCTCTGAGCCTCACCTGCTCCCCGGGGGATCAGGGGGCGACGTTGGCCAGTGCATCCAATGACGACGTTGCGTCGATGTATTCCTGCACCCATCGTTCGATGACCGCCGACGACTTCTCCACCTTCTGGAACTGCCCGACCACCTGGCCGACCGGGTTGAAGGCGACATCGATGCTCTCGTCGGGATGTTTGTGGGTAGCGGCGACCGCCATCCCGGACACCATGTACTGCAACGGCATTCCCAGCGGGTCGGGGGTGTTGGGGTCTTCCCACGCCTCGGTCCAGTCGTTCCGTAACATCCGGCACGGTTTGCCGGTGAACGAGCGGCTGCGCACCGTGTCACGGCTACCCGCGTCGATGTAGGCCTTCTGCTGGATCGGAGTGTTCTCCGACTCCTCCACCATCAGCCACTGCGATCCGGTCCATGCTCCCTGGGTGCCGAGTGCAAGTGCGGCGGCGATCTGCTGTCCGCTGCCGATGCCGCCCGCCGCCAACACGGGGCGCGGTGCGACAGCCTTGACGACCTGCGGCCACAGCACGATCGAACCGACCTCACCGCAGTGGCCACCGCCTTCGCCGCCTTGGGCGATGATGATGTCCACGTCGGCCTCGGCGTGCTTGAGCGCCTGCTGCGGAGAGCCGCACAGCGCCGCCACCTTGCGTCCGGAATCGTGGATCTTCTGGATCATGTCGGGCGGCGGGGTGCCGAGCGCGTTGGCGATGAGCTTGACTTTCGGGTGCTGCAGCGCGATTTCCACCTGCGGCGTCGCGGTGGCCTCGGTCCAACCGAGTAGCTGCAGGGAATTGTCGTCATCCTCGTTGAGCGGGACGCCGTGGTCGAGCAGCAGCTTGCGACCGAAGTCGAGGGTCTCGGCAGGCACCATCGACTGGAGCATCGTAGTGAGCTCCTCGGTCGACATGTTGGCGTCCATGCCCTCGTACTTGTTGGGGATCACGATGTCGACACCATAGGGGTGATCGCCGATGTGGTCGTCGATCCAGTTCAATTCGATCTCGAGTTGTTCGGGCGTGAAGCCGACCGCACCCAGTACGCCGAAACCACCGGCCTTGCTGACAGCAACCACCACGTCGCGGCAGTGGGTGAATGCGAAAATCGGGAACTCGATACCGAGCTCATCGCAGATCGGGGTGTGCATGCGTACTCCTTCGGCACCGAAACCTTACTAGAACCTGTTCTTGTTTTGATACTAGACCGCCCACGCGGCAGCAGGCACACGATGTGTCGATTCGGTGCAATGGACGTTGACGCCAGCGATGGAACACGTTCTAATGCGTCGGGTGGACATGACAGGAAAATCGGTCCTGGTGACCGGCGGCGGTACCGGCATTGGCGCGGGAATCGCATCCGTGTTGGTCAAGTGCGGCGCCACCGTCACCATCGTCGGTCGCACTGCCGAGCGTCTCGAGAACACGGCAGCGAAACTGAACGCGTCGTCGGGACGTGCCTCCGTGCACACCCATGTCGCTGACGTCACGGACGAGGAGCAGATCGCGGAAGCGGTCCGAACCGCGAGTGGTCGTGGCGGCCTGCACGGCGCGGTGGCCTGCGCCGGCGGCAGCGAGACGATCGGCCCGATCACCCAGATGGACTCGGACGCCTGGAAGCGTACCGTCGACCTCAACGTCAACGGGACCATGTTCACGCTTAAACACTCCGCGCGCGAACTGGTTCGAGCCGGCGGCGGCTCGTTTGTCGCGATCTCGTCGATCGCCGCGAGCAATACTCATCGGTGGTTCGGCGCCTACGGGGTCACCAAGTCCGCGGTGGACCACATGGTGGCCTTGGCCGCCGACGAGTTGGGCACAAGTGGTGTGCGGGTCAACGGGATACGGCCCGGCCTGGTGCGCACCGACCTGGTGGCCGCAGTGCTCGACGACGAATCACTCAGCGGGGACTACCGCATCAACACCCCGCTGCCCCGGATCGGCGAGGTCGACGACATCGGCTGGATGGCGGCGTTTCTGCTCAGCGAGCGTTCTGGCTGGATCACCGGGCAGGTGATCAATGTCGATGGCGGTCAAATGCTGCGCCGCGGACCGGATTTCAGTTCGATGCTGGAACCGCTGTTCGGCACCGACGGGTTGCGCGGGGTCGTCGAGGAATCGTCCTGACGCGCATCGCTCCTCGGCACTGGCCGACGCCACTCGGTAGTGCGGCCCGCCGAAATCACCCATTGCCACACCGATATCGGCATCCTGGAGTGGTCGTCACGTCAGGAAGGTGACCGATGGGCGAACTCGACAACACGGTGAACGTGGTGATGCTGCTCCTGGTTCTCGGTACTGGCATCGCGGCCACCGCGTGCGCGATCGCGGCCGCGTACGTCTACCTGCGTCCGGGTCGCGACCGCTCCGCCGGCGATCGACTCGGCAAGCGGTGGTTGGTGGCGACCGCGATCCTCGGGTTCACCGCCATCGGTTTGCGGTTCGTGTGGGTGCTGCTGCTCTGACTGTCGCGCACATCGGAGCCACCTGCACGTCGTCCGGCGGTCGGTAACCTGACGGCATGAGCGGACGCTGGTCGCTGGACATGTTGTCGACCGTCGAGGCCATGCGGGAATTGGAGATCGCCGCACGCCGCCCCGATGGCCGATTGCTGCGCTTCACGCCAGTCTGGGTGGTGCGGTCCGAGGACGCCGTCTATGTCCGCACCTGGTATCGGCGCGAGTCCGGTTGGTATGGCCACGCATCGGCTTCCGGCATGGCTCGCGTGCGGCTCGGCGCGGACGAGCTCGACGTATCAGTCACCGACGTAGGTGCGCTCGTCGGCCGACTTCGGGAAGCGGTCGACGCGTCGTATCACGCGAAGTACGGAGGGCCCGGATCCGGCTCGGTCGACCGGATGGTGGGCGACGAGGCAGCACAGACGACGCTGCGGTTGATGCCTGTGTAGGCGATGCTGCCCCGGTCACGGGCTACGTTGACTCCAGGTCCGCAGCTGATCTGCGATGCGATCAAGTGCGTCCACGCCACCGGTCGCCACGTCGATGACGAATGCGAAACGGTCATTCTCCGACGCCGTGATCCACTGCCCGTTCATGCCCAGAAATGTCAGGCACACCGCCCAGGCAGTTCGCTTGTTGCCATCGACGAGCGCGTGGTTGCGCGTCAACGACTGCACCAGCGCCGCAGCCTTCAGATGAATGTCGGGGTACGCGTCCTCGCCGAAGAGGGATGCGCGAGGCCGGGCCAGTGCGGACTCGAGCAGTCCGTAGTCGCGAATGTCGGGAGGTGCGCCGAGTGCGAGTCTCGCTATCTCGAGTACGTCTTCGAGGTCGAGATACTCGGTCATGCGTCCTTGAGCCGCTCCAACACGCCCGCTTCTTCGCTGACAACCCGACGCGCAACCGCGCTTACCTTCGCCTTGTGTTCGCGTCGCGCGATGTACTCGTCGATCGCCGACAGCGCGACCGCTTGCATGGAACGGCCTTCGGCTTCGGCCTGTCGCCGCAAGGCCTCTGTCTGCGCCTCACTGGTCCGCAATGTCATACCCACCCCCGAGACGATACCAGTGTGATACCACCCCCTTGGATCGAGCACTGATCAATGACGTACCAGACGTCGGCCTCTACCTGTCGGCCCCATTGCCTACCCTTGACCCGTGGACTTCGACGCATTCGGCAGCCTATGGGATCGCCATCCCGCCTGGCGGCTGCTACGTGCGCACAACTCCCCGCTCCTCCTCACGTTCCTCGGGAACTACTTCGTGGAAGGCAATCGCGGGGCGAGCTCGGCAAGTGCCCTGGCCACCGCGCTGGACGACCTGTTGTATGACCTCAACGGCGCGTCACCGGCCGAGGACGGCCAGCCTCGTTTCCCGAAGGAACCGCGCGCCTACCTCGAGGACTGGGCCGCCACCGAGGCGGGGTTCCTGCGCCGCTTCTACCCGCCCGGCGACGACGAGGTCCACTACGAGGTGACCCCCGCCTTCGAAAAGGCCTACGCGTGGGTGGTGTCGCTGCAGGGCCGCTCGTTTGTGGGCACCGAATCGCGGCTGCACACCGTCGTCGAACTGCTGCGACAGATCGTGCACGGCACCGAGGCCGACCCGGAGATCCGGCTGGCCGAGCTGCGTCGCCGTCGCGCCGAGATCGACGCCGAGATCGAGGCGGTCGAATCCGGCGACGTCTCGGTGCTCGATGAGACCGGCGTTCGCGACCGCTACCAGCAGATGTCGGCGACCGCGCGTGAACTCCTCTCCGACTTTCGGGAGGTCGAGGACAACTTCCGACTCCTCGACCGCGCCGCCCGCGAGAAGATCGCGTCCTGGGACGGCCCCAAGGGTGAATTGCTCGCCGAGCTGGTGGGCAGCCGCTCGGAGATCGCCGGTTCCGACCAGGGCCGCAGCTTCGCGTCGTTCTACGAGTTCCTGCTCTCCGACGCCCGGCAGACCGAGCTGTCCGACCTACTGGCCACGGTGTCCTCGCTGGACATCGTCGATGCCGACCGCCGCATCCGCGGCATCCACCACGACTGGTCGGAAGCCGCCGACCGCACGCAACGCACCGTGCGCCAGATCTCCGAACAACTGCGGCGGTTCCTCGACGATCAGGTATGGCTGGAGAACCGCCGCGTCCTCGACCTCGTTCGATCAGTGGAGGCGACCGCCCTCGAGATCCGCGGCCGGGAACCACGTTTCGGACTCGAAGTCGATCAGCCTGGTATCGAGATCGTTTTACCCTTCGAGCGACCGCTGTACCAGCAGCCCGCTGCGGTGACCGTGGAGAGCACCATCGATGAGACCACCGAACAAGTCGATGCGGACCTGCTGTTCACCCAGACGTTCGTCGACCAGGCCCGGCTGGCCGCCAACATCCGCGCCATCCTGCCGGAGCGATCGTCGGCGTTGCTGTCCGACGTCATCGACATGTACCCGATCGAGCAGGGTGCGGCCGAGATCGTCGGCTACCTTGCACTCAACGACGACGACGTCAGCGTCGACATCGATGACACCGACGAGACGCTGCTGGAATACCCCGACCCCGACGATCCCGAGACCACCAAACGGGCACGGCTACCGAGAGTCACGGTGAGACGACGATGACCGACGAACGCACCGTCGCGAGCGCGATCATCCGGCTGATGCAGGGTGTGGTGTATCGCGAGTCCGACGAGGACACCTGGGGCACCCTCGAACGCTCGGGCGCCGGCGTGCGCGATCACTTCGCCACCATCGGCGTCGACGTGGTGGTCGACGATTCCGAAGGTTACGCCTATCTGCGGTCACGCCCGGAAGAAGAAGGTGACGAACCACTACCGAGGCTGGTGCGTCGACGTGCGTTGACCTACAACGTGAGCCTGCTGCTGGTGTTGCTGCGTAAACGGTTGTTGGAGTTCGAGATCACCGGCGGTGAAGGACGACTCGTACTGTCGACCGAGCAGATCGTGGAGATGCTGCGGCTGTTCCAAGCCGAATCCACCAACGAGGCGCGGCTGGTCGACCAGGCGGAGACGACGATCAAGAAGACCGTCGAACTCGGTTTCCTGCGACAGCTACGCGGGCAGACCGACCAGTGGGAGGTCCGGCGCATCATCAAGGCCTACATCGACGCGCAAACTCTGTCGGACTTCGCCGGCAAGTTGCGCGAGTATGCCGGAACGGCGCGCGCCGATGAGTGAGGGGCTGTTCTCGTCGGTCGAACTCGCCGCCCCGAACGGCGGGGCCGGGTTCCGGCTACAGCATGTCGAGGTGTTGAACTGGGGCACCTTCGATCGGCAGGTGTGGCGGCTGACGCCCAACACCGACACCGCGCTGTTGACCGGCGACATCGGTTCGGGCAAGTCCACATTGGTCGATGCGGTGACCACGCTGCTGATGCCGGCACACAAGATCGCCTACAACAAGGCCGCCGGCGCCGAGGCCAAAGAACGCACACTGCGCTCCTATGTCGAGGGCCACTACAAGTCGGAGCGCCAAGAGGCGACCGGCCGGTCCCGCGCCAAAGGGTTGCGGCAAGACCGCAGCACCTACTCGGTGATCCTCGGCGTATTCACCAACCCCGGCTACGACGAAACCGTCACCCTCGCACAGGTGTTCCAGCAGCGCGACAGCGCCGGACAACCGTATCGCTTCTACGTCACCGCGACCAAGCAGCTCGCCATCGCCACCGACTTCGCCGACTTCGGTTCCGACCTTCGTGACCTGCGCAAGCGGCTGCGCTCCGGTGGCGCCGACGTGGTGGACGAGTTCCCCAAGTACTCGACGTCGCTGCGGCGGCTACTCGGTATCCGCTCCGAGCAGGCCCTCGAACTGCTGCATCAGACCGTGTCGATGAAGTCGGTGGGCAATCTCAACGACTTCGTCCGCGGCCACATGCTCGAACCCAGCGACTCCACCGACCGGGTTCGCGACATCATCGCCCATTTCGACGACCTGACCAAGGCGTACGACGCGGTCAAACGAGCCCGCGAACAGCTCGAGGCGCTCGATCCGATCGTGGCGACGGCGCAGAAATACAATGCGGCGCTGGCCGAGCGGGATGCTCTCGACCTGCAGCGCGCGGCGGTGCGATTGTTCATCGCCGAACACCGCTCTGGGCTGCTCGCCGGCGAGATCGCCACCCTGACCGCCGAGGGTGAACGCCTGCTGCGCGAGCAGGACGACGCCAAAGCGCAGCAACGCAATCTGAGCCGCGAACGCGAGTCACTCATCGAGGAACGCGCCCGGGCCGGCGGCGACCGGGTCGGCGAGTTGGAACGCCTCGCCGCCGTTGCCCGCGATGACGTGCGCAAACGCCGGCACGGCCGCACCTTGTTCGATTCAACGGTCGCCGATGCCGCGTTCGAGCCGGTCACCAGCGGTGAACAGTTCACCGCGCTGCGCGGACTCATCGCCGACGAACGGCCGCGGCTGGCCGAGACGAAACGCACGTTGGACGCGTCGACCGCCGACGCGATCGGACGCGAGAAGGACACCGCCCGCAGGTGTGACGCCATCCGCGACGAACTCGACGACCTCGCCAACCGCACCAGCAATTTGCCACCCGATCAGGTGCAGCTGCGCGATCAGCTGTGTACCGATCTGGGGCTGACGCACGACGATCTTCCCTATGCCGGTGAGCTTCTCGACGTCGACGAGGAGCACGCGGAATGGCGGGGCGCGGCCGAGCGGGTGCTGCGCGGCTTCGCATTGTCGCTACTGGTGCCGCAACAGCACTACGAGGCGGTCACGCAGTGGGTCAACGGCCGACGGCTCACCTTCCAGGGCGCCGGTGGGCGCACCGTCGGCGCGAAACTCGTCTACGAGCGGGTGCCTGCGCGGCGGGTTCCTTTGCAGCGTCAGGATTCTGGAACGTTGCTGCTCGCCGACTGTCTGGAGATCAAACAGGGCCCGTTCGAAGACTACCTGCGCGACGAACTGATCAAACGCGCCGACCATCAGTGCGCGGCAACACTCGAGGAGTTCCGCGCGGCGAAGAGGGCGGTCACCCGCGAGGGCCAGGTCCGCTCCGGCGGACGGCACGAGAAAGACGACCGGCACCGCGTCGACGACCCGCGCCGCTGGGTGCTGGGCTGGGCCAACGAACGTAAGATCGCCGCGTTGCGTGAGGATCTCGACGACCTGGACCGTCAGCGGTCGGCGGCCGCCGCCGAGGTGGTCTCGCTGTCGGAGGAACGGGATGCGCTGCAGACGCGACGCGAAGCGCTCGCCCGGCTCGACGGCTTCCACTCGTGGGCCGACCTCGACGTCGAGGAAGCCCAACGCCGCGCCGACGAGTGCGAGGCCGAACAGGCCCGGCTGGAGTCGGGTTCCTCACGGCTGCAGGAGATCACGACGGCGCTGGAACGCAATGCCGAACTCGCGACCACCGCGAACGCCACCATCGACGACCTCACCGGCAAGCTCGCCACCACCGCCGCGACCCGACATCGCGCGGAGCAGGACAAGAAGAGTGACGACGAGTTCATCTCCGGACACACCGACACCGATCTCGCGACGGCCCGCGCCTCCTACGACGCGCTGACCCAACGGCTCACCGGTACGCTGCCGACCCGCGCCGCCGATTGTGCCGCTGCGGAGAATTCGCTGTCGTCCACATTGCATCAGCGGATCGAGCGATTGACCCGCGAACTCGGCGGGTTCGGGCAGAGCCTGGCCCAGCAGATGGCCGAGGTGCTGCGCCGCTGGCCCGACCTGCGCGCCGACATGGACGCCAGCGTCGATGCCCGCGCCGACTTCGTCGCGTTCCGGGAGCGTGTCGCCACCGACGATCTGCCGCGGTTCGAGTTCGAGTTCAAGGAACAGCTGAACAAGAATGCCATCCAGGAGCTCGCCGGCTTCAACAACTGGCTGCACCGGCAGGCCGCCTCCATCGACGAGCGCGTTGCCCGCATCAACGAGGCGTTGGGCGCCGTACCCTACAACCCCGGCCGATACATCCGGCTGGAGCGGGAGTCCACCACGAATCAGGATGTGGCACAGTTCCGTTCCGATCTACGCAACCTGACCAACGACACCCTCGCCGTCGACGGTGACCAGTACTCCGAGCAACGCTTCCTGGACGTCAAGCGGATCATCGAACGGTTCCGCGGCCGCGACGGGCACGCCGATTCCGACAAGAACTGGACCCGACGCGTCACCGATGTCCGCAACTGGTTCGTGTTCTCCGCATCCGAACGCGACGTCGACACCGACGTGGAGTGGGAGCACTACAGCGACTCCGACGGCAAATCCGGTGGACAGAAGGAGAAGCTCGCCTACACCATCCTCGCGGCGTCGCTGGCGTATCAGTTCGGGTTGGAGTGGGGTGTGGAGAAATCCCGCGACTTCCGGTTCGCGGTGATCGACGAGGCCTTCGGTCGCGGTTCGGACATCTCGACCCGATACGCATTGGATCTGTTCGCGAAACTCGGCCTCCAGTTGCTCATCGTGACCCCGTTGCAGAAGGTGCACGTGATCGAGCCGTATGTGAAAGCCATCGGCTTCGTCGACAACCCGACCGGCACCTTCTCCCGCCTGCAGACGATGACGATCGAGGAGTACCGGTCGCGCCGCGACGGACGACTGAAGTGAGCCGACGCTGGACCACCCCCGACGACATCGCCGCCAAGGTCCGACGCCGGTGGGATGACGGATCGCTGCTGCGGTCTCATGCCAACCGAGAACCGTTCGATCCCATCGTGATTGCACTGCGCGGGCCGACGGCGTCGGAGATCGGCGCGGACCTCGGCTCCGCCCGCGACTGGGTGACGGCCCTGGACACGGGACGCCGCGACGATCGGCGCTATGCGCTGCAGTGGCAGTCGGTCGGTGGGCGCCATGTCGGCCGCAACCAACTGCCGGCCCGCGCGGTGGTGTCCTCGTTCGAGCAGGCGTGGACAGCACTGGGTGTGACGGCGACTGTCCGGCGGTACGACGAGCTCCTCGATCTCGCCGCCGAACACCCGGCGGTCCGCACGTGGATGATCCGATATCCCTTGCGCGCACTGGAATTGGCAGACGAGATGCCGCGTCTGATCGCCGCGCACGCGTGGCTCGACGAGCACCGCTCCTCTCACCGGTACCTGCGAGAGATCAGCGCGCCCGGTGTGGACACCAAGTTCGCCGAACGGCACCGTGCGGTCCTTGCCGCGATGCTCGGCGTGTCGACGTCGGCGTCGGGCTTCCTGGCTGATCTCGGCCTGCACGGCAAGCCCGAGTTCGTGCGCCTGCGGTTCGCGGCGTCGGTGGGGTTGCCCGCGCCGCTGACCGAGCTGACGGCGCGCGCCGACGAACTCGCGCGGCTCGAGCTGCGGCCACGCAGTGCACTCGTGATCGAGAACGAGATCACCTATCTGAGTGTCGATGTCCCCGACGACGGTGTGGTGCTGTGGGGCAAGGGTTTCGAGGTGGATCGAATCGGGCGCCTGCCCTGGCTTGCCGACACACCCATTCGCTACTGGGGCGACCTGGACACCCACGGCTTCGCGATCCTCGACCGCATGCGTGCCTGGCTGCCGCAGACCGAGTCGGTGCTGATGGATCGGGAAACCCTACTCTCCCATCGGGACCGCTGGGTCACCGAACAACGCCCCGCGTCGTCGGATCTCACGCATCTGACCCGTGGCGAGCACGAGCTCTACACCGACCTCGTCACCGACGCCCTCGGCGAGCGTGTGCGACTTGAACAGGAACGCATCGATTGGTCCTGGGTCCGGCGATGTCTCTCTGCCGCCGGGTGATCGTTCCCACACCGAGGAAGGCAAGGGGTGGATTTCGCGCCCGTCGAACCGTGAGACGTGGGGTCGTCGCGCGTCCTTCGACCATCCGCGCGTAAAGCTGCACGCGCGAAAACTCATGGGGCGCGCGAACACACTTGTATGTGGGTACCGAGCAGACCCATTGGTACTCCCTCAGTTCGGCACCGGGCGGCCCGACTGTTGTGACCAGAGCTCCGGATCGTCGCGCAGCAGGCGCGCGCGGCCTTTGCGCCGGTATCGCCAGATCTGTGTCGCACCGATCGCCCACAGCACGAACTGCGCCGACATCGCCCAGGTGAAGGCCTCGGCGGGATAGCCGGACACGCCGTCGGGGGTGCGCCAGTCCAGGAGCAGACCGATCAGGGCGGCGGTGGTGAGGCTGGCCAGGAATCCGCCCTGGTTGATGATCCCGGTGGCGGTGCTGACCCGGAACACCGGATTCGAGGTGCGACCGAGGTCGAAGCCGACCATCGAGGCCGGACCACCCATCCCGCAGATCACCACCAATACGACGAGCATCCATAACGGCGCCGCCCCGGGCCACGCCAGGACCACCGCCCAGGTGGTCGCGATACTCGCCACCACCAGCAACACCAACGTCGACCGGTGCCACGGCCAGCGGGTGATGAGCCACGCGAAGGTGGGTCCGAAGGCCATGATCGAGAGCACCATGACGGTCAGCAGCAGACCGGCGGTCGCCGAACTCAATCCCTGCCCCTCGACAAAGAACGGATAACCCCACAGCAGACCGAGGACCGTCGCACTGAACTGGGTGGAGAAGTGCATCCAGAATCCGAGCCGGGTGCCCGGATGCTCCCACGACGCCTTCAGGCTGTCCTTGATCCCCGCCAACCCCAGCATCGGCCCCGACACCGAGCGCGCCTCGGCCGAGTCCCGCACCACGACCAGGGTCGCCACGAGCAGCACACCGCCGAGCGCGGCGGTCGCGATGTAGGCATGCGTCCAGCCCAACGTCGACAACGCCCAGGTCATCGGCACCGCCGCGGCCACCGCGCCCAGTTGTCCGAGCACCCCGGTCAGCTGCGTCATCAGCGGGATGCGCCGGATCGGGAACCACGTGGTGACCAGCCGGAGCACGCACACGAAGGTCATCGCGTCACCGACGCCGACGAAGAAGCGCGCCGACAGCGCCCACAGGTAGCTGTCGGCGAAGGCAAAGCTCAACTGAGCCGAGGTCAGAATCAGCGTGCCGGTGAGCAATACCCGTCGCGGCCCGAACCGGTCCACCAGCAGGCCGACGGGCACCTGCATGAGCGCGTAGATCAGCAGCTGCAGCACCACGAAGGTGGACAGTTGGGATGCGCTGATGTCGAAGCGTTCGGCGGCGAGCAGGCCCGCGACACCCAACGACGACCGGTGCAGCACGGCCACGAAGTAGACCGCGAGGCCGACCAGCCAGATCGTCATCGCCTGGGCCGGGCGCGGTGGGGCGGTCATCGGCGGAGATCCCGGATGGGGTGCGGGGGCTGCAGACTGTCGAACACTCGGTTCATTGTCCGGCATGCGACCGCGCGTCCTCCGCCGGGTATCGCGCCGTCAGGTCTCGCACACCTCCCGAAAACCGGCGGCGAGGCTCTCGACCAGGACGTCGAGATCAGGGACCGCCGCGTCATCGACGTCGATCCCCATGCAGCAGTCACCGACGTAGGACAGCAGGGTCACGTTGAAGGCGGCACCGATGGTCGGGCCGAACGCGTACTGCCGGGTGATCTTCGCGCCCGCCAGGTACAGCGGGACCGGCGAGCCGGGAACGTCGGAGGCGAGGAAGTCGACGTGCTCGAGCATCGCTCCCACCGCGGCGGCGGGTAGCACGTTCAGCGCGCCGGCGATGGGGTCGGCCAGCGGCACCGCCGGTTCCAGCCGCCACTTCATCACGATGTCGTGGATGCGGTCGATCAGCTTCTTCGGTTCGTCGAGATCGCACGGAATCCGGATCCGCACCAACGTGATCCGGTTCCCGCCGAGCGGGTCGTCCTCGTGGCGCAGGTTCATCGGCATGGTCACGCGCAAGTGATCGATCTGCGCATCGTGGCGTCGGTGATAGTCACGCATCCCGAGCACGATTCCGGCCAGGAAGGCGTCGTTGAGCGTTCCGCCGCCGGCTTCTCCGGCGGCAGCCAGCGCGTCGACGGGGACGTCCAGGGTGGCGAGATGTCGTCGGGTGCTGCGTTCGGTCATCACCGGCGACGCCGTGGAGGTGACCGGTTCGACGATCCGCGCGACCGACACCGCCGTTCCGGCGACGTCACGCAACGCCCGCAACGGCCGGACCACCATGCGGGCACCGAGCCGCGCCGCCGACGACACCGACTGGCGCACCACCGTGACGCCGGAGGACGCGTACCAGCCGACGGTGTCGCGCAACGTCGGCGCGGGCGCGACCTGGTCGGAACTCGCGATCGGCTCACGCTCGGTGCCGCCTCGTTCGAAGTCCATGATCTCCGCGGCGATGCGCACCCCGCCGACCCCGTCGGTCAGCGAATGATGGAACTTCATCACCACCGCGGCCGCCGCATCCTCCTCGAGGCCGTCGAGCAGCGTGTACTCCCACATCGGTCGCGCCGGGTCGAAAGCGGTCATCGCGGCGGTCCGCGCGACCTCGAGCACCCCGTCGAGGTTCTTCGGATGTGGGGCGTCGAGTCGGCGCACGTGCCAGTTGAGGTCGAAGTCGGCGTCGTCGACCCACCGCGCCGGCGCGAGTCCGCGGTCGGGCACGAGCTTGCGGCGCATCGCCGGCAGCACCTGCGCGGCACGTTCGACCGTGGCGAGGAACCGATCCCAATCCGGGGAGGCGTCGAGCAGCACCACAACCACCACCGTCGACCGCAGAATCGGGTTCTGCTCCATGTGCCAGGAGAACATGTCCGACTGGGTCATCCGGGGGGCGTCGTTGCTCACAGCAACCATGTTCCTCTGGTGATCCAGGACACGGGAGAGTCCTTCGGCCCCAGCCTGCGGCCGGACCTCCTTGGGTATGTGGTGCGCACCGCGGACTTCGTATGTGCGCACCGCGGACCTCGTCGGGGAGCCGAGCGTTACCCGGCTGCCGGATGCGAACGAGGCCGACCTGGGAGAATGGTCGGCGCGTACCTGGTGCGCGCTGAAGGGAGAACTGTGCGGCTGTTTCGTCGACGCGAGTTGGGGCTGGCCATCGTGCTGTCCGGGATCGCCGGGTTCGTGGATGCGATCGGCTTCGTCCACCTCGGCGGCTACTTCCTGTCGTTCATGAGTGGCAACACGACCCGGATGGCCGCGGGCGTGGCGCAGTTCCGGTGGGAGGTCGTCGGGATCACGGCCGGGTTGGTGGGGGCGTTCTTCCTCGGTGTCATCGTCGGCGCGGTGGCCGCCCGGGTGAGCAGTTCGCGGATGGGCGTGTTGTGGCTGGTGTGCACCGTCCTGCTGGCCGCCGCGGCCGTGGCGCAGGCGGGTTTCGACACCGCGTCGATGGGCGTGATGGCGGCGTCGATGGGGGTGATGAACTCGGTGTTCCAGCGCGACGGCGAGGTCACTGTGGGGCTCACCTACATGACCGGCACCCTCGTCAAGGCGGGGCAGCGGCTCGTCGACGCCTTCGCGGGCGGTCCACGCTGGCTGTGGCTGCGCTACCTGTCGTTGTGGGCCGGACTCGCCGTCGGCGCCATCCTGGGTGCGCTCGCCTACCGCGGCCTCGGAATCGAGGTGCTGTGGCTGGCGGCCGGGGTGACGATCGTCATCGCCGCGGCCACCACGTTCTTGCGGCCGCGCCTACCGCAGCGGCCGGTACGGATGACCGAGCAGGAGCTTCCTCACTGACCGGGTGACGGCAGAGCTGATGCGCCATTCCACCCCGACCGATCTGAGCCAAAGCCCACCAGCCGAGATGTGACCCGCGCCACAATGGACGTGCCGCGTTGCCGCGCGGTGACGACGTGAGGGTGGTGCACATGGCCGACGAGGTCGTCGTTCTGGCGGAAACACGCACGTCCGTCGAGCTGCGGGCGGTTACCGACTGGGCGTCGACCGCCCACCCGGATGCCCCGGTTCGCCGGCCGGACGATGTCGACTTCGATGCACTGCCGCCATCGACGACGCTGGTGCCGGTACGGCCGGTGTGGCTGCCCGCGGTCCGCCAGGGTGAGCGTCGCGTCACGCTCGGCGATGTGCTGGTGCTGTCGAACCCGAGGCGTCCTGTGGGACTGGTGCAGCCGCTGATCCGCGGCCGGCGGCCGGACAGTCTGCGCGTCGTGGAAGGGGCGCCGGCGACCATCGCGGAACTCCGTGAGCGCTACGCCCGCGACCTCGCCGAGGGTGCACCGTTCGGGAAGTACGTCGCCGTCCAGGCATCCCTGTCGGCCGAGCGGGCCGAGCGGCAGATCATCGGGGACCGCTACAAGGTGCCGCAGCTGGTCGCCGAACAGGTCAGCAGTTCGGCACGCTTCCAGGCCGGTGCGGCGAAGCTGGCCGCCGAGCTCGGCCGACCGACCGAAACGGTGGTGGCCGAGGCCGTCGACAAGCTGTCGGGCTTCGTGGCCACCCAGAGCCGGCTGATGGACGATGTGTTCTCCGCGACCTTCGACCGGCTGCACGAACGGGCGTGGCATGTCACGGTGGATCTGGACACGCTCAACACCCTGCGGACTCTGAACAAGTCGACCGGCCTGGTGTTCCTGCCGTCCCACCGGTCCTACGTCGATCCGTTGGTATTGGCGAAAGTGCTGCGCAGCAACGATTTCCCACCCACTCTGGTCCTGGGCGGCAACAATCTGTCGTTTTGGCCGGTGGGCCCGGTCGCACGCCGCGCCGGCATGATCTTCATCCGACGGAAGTTCGGGTCGGACCCGGTCTACAAGTTCGCCATGCGGTCCTATCTCTCCTACATCGTCGAGAAGCGGTTCAACCTGGAGTGGTACATCGAGGGCGGCCGCAGTCGCACCGGCAAGCTGCGCAAGCCGATGATGGGCCTGCTCAACTACGTCGTCGACGCGGTGACCCAGCTCGACTCCGGCGACGTGACCATCGTGCCCACCTCGATCGTCTACGACCAGCTGCAGGAGATCGGCGCGATGGCCGCCGAGGACGCCGGCGGCGCCAAGAAGCCCGAGGGAATCGGGTGGCTGCTCCGATATGCCAAGGCCCAGCGCAGCTATCTGGGCGAGGCGCGGGTCCGCTTCGGCACGCCGTTCTCGCTGCGCTCGGCACTGGACGACGCCGGTGAGGGCCGCGCCCGACTGGAGAAGGTCGCGTTCCGCGTGATGGACGAGATCAATTCCGCCACACCGATCTCGGCAACATCGCTGGCCGGCTTCGCCCTGCTGGGTGCACCCGACCGCGCCTACACCCTGGCGGAGATCGAGGCGATCCTGGTGCCGCTGCTCGACTACATCGCGCGCCGCGGCCTACCCGGACCCGACCCGGCGCGTTGTCGCGGGGTGGGCCTGACCCAGACTCTCCGGGTGCTGGCCGGCAACGGCGTGGTGAGCTGTTTCGACGGTGGGTCCGAGCCGGTCTGGTCGATCGTGCCGGACAACCGCGCGGTCGCCGCCTACTACCGCAACGGTGCGCTGCACCATTTCGTGAACCGGGCCATCGTCGAGGTCAACATGCTGGCGGTAGCCGAAGGCGAGGTCCGCGCCACCGGCGACTACGCCACCGATGAAGGCCTGCTGGCCGTGGCGCAGCGCGAAGCCCTAAGGATACGAGATCTGCTCAAGTTCGAGTTCTTCTTTCCGGTCAAGGACGAGTACTTCCACCGGCTCGCCGCCGAACTCGACCTGATCGCGCCGCAGTGGCGCGAGCGGATACCGACCCAGGAGTGGACGTATGAGGTCCTACACGGTCACACCGGCGCCCTGCTCGCGCGGCGGACCCTGCAACCATTCTTCGATGCGCAGCTGGTGGCCGCCACACGGCTCGTCCAGCTGGGCACCGCCGCGTGCGACAAAGCCGACCTGATCGCCGACTGCCTGGGCCTCGGCAGACAGCTGTCATTACAAGGCGTTGTGCGCAGCAAGGATTCGGTGTCCAAGGACCTTTACGACGGCGCTTATCGCCTCGCCGACAATCGCGATCTCATTCACGGCGACGGTGTCACAGACCTTCTTGCCGCCCGTCAGGAGTGGCTCGACGAGGTGAACCTCATGCGCGATCGACTCGCTCGTATCGCCGAGATCGAGGACATCCAACCGGCGCTCGGACAGAAGGATGCCCGATGAGCGCATTCACCGACCGGATGCGCGCGATCCGTGCGGCGCCGACGGGCAAGAAGGTGGCCGCGCTGTTCGACTACGACGGCACCCTCATCGAGGGCTTCTCCGCCGCGGCCATCATGCGGGCGCGCATGCGCAGCATGGAGTTCGGGCTCGGCGAGCTCGCCGACTACCTGCTGATCGGGCTGCGCGGCGTAGTGTCCGAGCAGGACTACGCCGAGGTACTCGCGGCGACGAAGCCGACATTCGCCGGCAAGACCTACACCGAGATGCTGGAGTTCGGTGAGGATCTGTTCAAGCATGAGACGGCGGCCAAACTGCGCCCGCAGATGTGGCAGATCCTGCGCGCGCACCGGGAGATGGGGCACACGATCGTGATCGCCTCGTCGGCGACGCGATTTCAGATCGCACCGATCGCCCGGGAGATCGAGGCCGACCACGCGCTGGCCACCGACGTCGAGGTCGTCGACGGTGTGCTCACCGGCAGGATTCTGGGCCGACCGCTGTGGGGGCCGGGCAAGGCGGCGGCCGTGCGGGCGTTGGCCCGCGACCACGAGATCGACCTGGGCGCGTCGTTCGCCTACAGCGACGGCAACGAGGACATCCCCTATCTGGAGTCGGTCGGCCATCCGGCCGCCGTCTCGCCCCGTCGTTTGCTGCGCGCCGAAGCCGAGGCCCGCGGGTGGCCGATCCTGGACCTGAAGAACCCCACCTACAACCGGGCCGGCATGTTGGCCCGCACCGGCGCCTTCTACGGGTCGTTCATCGCCTCTGCCGCTGTGGGTTTCACTGCGGGACTGGTGCGTCGGAACCCGCAGACACTTATCGAGGCCCTCCCGACGGGTGTCGATGTCGGGTTGTCGCTGGCCGGTGTGCACGTGCGGGTCCTCGACGGTGGCGAATACCTCACCTCGGACCGGCCGTGCGTTTTCGTGTTCAACCACCAGTCCAAACTCGACCTACCGGTGATGATCAACCTCGTCCGATCGGATGCGACGGGGGTGGCCAAGAAGGAAGTCCAGCGTGTGCCCGTGGTGGGTCAGATCCTCGATCAGGCCGGACTGGTGTTCATCGACCGCGCCGACCCGAGCCGGGCGATCGAACAGCTGGCGCCGGCAGTGAAAGCACTCCGTGAGGACGGGATGTCGCTGGTGGTGGCGCCCGAGGGGACACGGTCCGCGACGCCCCGGATCGGACCGTTCAAGAAGGGACCGTTCCACATCGCCGCGCAGGCGGAAGTACCGGTGGTCCCGGTGGTGATGCGTAACACCGGCGAATTGATGTGGCGCGGTTCGCAGTTGATCCGACCGGGAATCGTGGAGGTGCGGGTGCTGCCGCCGGTCGACACCACCGGGTGGCGGGCCGAGGAGATGGGCACCCACGCCGAGGAGGTACGCCAAATGTTCGTGACCGCGCTCGCCGATTGGCCACTCGAGTCGTTCACCGACGATTCCCCGGAGTCCGAACAGGAGACAGTAGATGAGTGACACGGCTGATGCCGGCGATGCGGGTGATCGCCCGCTGGATTGGGCGAACGAGCCCCATATGAGCCCGGTGGACACCATCATGTGGCGAGGTGACACCGACCGGCGCATGCGCGGCACCATCTGCATGCTGGAGATCTACGACTGCGCCCCGGATTGGGATCGGCTGGTCGCCGCCCACGAGTGGGCGAGCCGGATGGCGCCGCGGTTCCGTCAGCGTGTGGTCGACTCACCGTTCGGCACCGGAACACCCAGCTGGGCAATCGATCCCGAGTTCGATCTGCATTACCACCTGCGCCGGATCCGGATCGGCGGAGACGGCAGCATGCGTGAGCTGTTGTCCACCTGCGAGCAGCTCGCCATGACCGCGCTCGACCCCGCCCGCCCACCGTGGGAGGGCACGGTGATCGAAGGTCTACCCGACGGAAAGGCCGCCTATTTCCTGAAGGGACATCACGCACTGACCGACGGGCTGGGCGCCATCCTCGGTCTCGCCCAGTTGCATTCACCGACCCGCGAGCACAATCCGAGCAAACCGCAGCCGCCGAACCCCGAGCCGGACAACATCACCGCCCTCGATCTGCTGCGGCGCCAGTTCGGCGAGGAGGTCCGCCGGGTCCCCCATCGCCTCGATGTGGCCATCTCCGGAGTACGCGCCCTGGCACACCCGCGCCGCGCCTTGAGTTCTGCGTTGCGCTACGGGCGGTCGGTGCCCCGGGTTGCGGGGCTGGCGAGTCCACCCGGTTCCCCGCTGCTCGCGCACCGCAGCCTGTCGTGGCGATTCAGCGCATTCGAGGTTCCCTTCGCCGATCTGAAGGCGACCGCCACGGCCACCAAGGCGTCGATCAACGACGTCTATCTCGCCGGACTGATCGGCGGATTCCGTCTGTACCACGAGAAGATGGGCACTCCGGTCGAGGCGATCCCCGTCGCGATCCCTATCTCGGTGCGCCGGCCCGAGGACCCCGCCGGTGGAAACCGGATCGCGGTGGGCCGCCTGTCCGGGCCGGTCGCCATCGCCGACCCGTTCGAACGTGTGTTGACCATCCGGGAACAGGTGCGCGTCGCCCGTCACGAACCTGCGGTTGACCTGTTCAACACCCTCGGTTCGGTGATGGCCTGGCTACCCGGATCGCTGCTCATGCAGTTCAGCGGAACCACCAGCCAGAACGATCTGCAGGCCAGCAACGTCCCCGGAATCCCCTGGGACACCTACGTCGCCGGCGCCAAGGTGGAACGGATGTT